>CAZYJB010000234.1:0-6634 GCA_964647675.1 uncultured Verrucomicrobiota bacterium
CGCGTCGGGTGTTCAGTTCCGGGTCACGGTCTCGTCGAGGTTCAGGAGAAGGTTGGCGACCAGCGTATAGGCTGCCAGCTCCGGGCCCGGCAGGTGCGCGCGAGGCGTCGAGTCGCCGGCCGCCACCACGCGCTGTGCGTCCGCCGGGCTGGCCTGGTACCGCGCGAGATGCTGGTTGAAGGCGCGCTGGACTTCCTCCAACTCGGCGGCGTCCGGTTGGCGTGCAAGCACGGTGCGGAAGGCAAACCGCAGGCGGTCGCGCGCGCTGGCACCGCCTTCGATCATCACGCGCTCCGCCAGGCCACGCGCCGCCTCGAAGTACTGCACGTCGTTCATCAGCTGCAACGCCTGCAGCGGTGTGTTGCTGCGTTCCCGCCGGTTGCAGGACTGCTCGCGGTTGGGCGAATCGAAGGTGACCATGAACGGCGGCGGAGCGGTGCGCTTGAAAAACGTGTAGAGGCTGCGCCGGTACAGCGCCGAGCCCGAGTCCTGCCGGTACTCGCGCGTGTTGGATCCGACGAACCCCACCGGTTCCCAGATGTTCGGCGGCTGGTACGGCTTCACGCCCTTCCCACCCATGGCATCAACCATGAGCCCGCCGAGATAAAGCGCGTTGTCCCGCAGTTGCTCGGCGTCGAGACGGAATCTCGGACCACGCGCGAGCAGGCGGTTCTCCGGATCCTTCTGCAGCACTTCGGGCGAGACCCGCGACGACTGGCGGTAGGCCTCCGAAGTGAGCATCAGCCGCACGAGGCCGCGCACGTCCCAACCCGATTCCTGGAAGGTGACCGCCAGCCAGTCCAGCAGGTCCGGATGACGGGGCGGTTCCCCTTGCGACCCGAAATCGCCCGAGGTCTTGACCAGTCCCACGCCGAAGAACTGCTGCCAGAACCGGTTCACCGTCACCCGCGCGGTCAGCGGGTGCTTCGGATCCGTCAGCCACTGCGCAAAATCCAGGCGTGTCGGGCCGTTGGTGCCCGAGGCGACCAGCGCCGGCAAGGCCGCCGGCACTCCGGCGATCACGCGATCGCCGGGACGATCGTACGCGCCGCGCTCCATCACGAAACTCTCGCGCCGCTCGTCCATGTCCTTCCAGACCAGCGTCGCGGGAATGGCGCCCTCGTACTCGTCACGCTGCTTCTTCATCGCGGCCACCGTCCCGAGCAATGGATCGAACACGGCGCGGGTGTCCGCGCACTCACGGACCAGGAAGTGTTCGCGCAACTGCGCCTCCTGTCCCTCGGAACGCTTCCCGGCGGTGGTGTCCTTGAAGATCTTGCGCACTTTCTCCGGCAATGCGGAGACGTCCTTGCCATCGTGCTGCCGCACCCAGGCAAGGTAGGACCGGCGCGGATCGGTGGTCGGGTCCACGCGCCCCTTCACGCCCACCTGGTCCCAGTAGACGGTCCCACCGTGCTGGGTCAGGGCGAACCCGGTCACCTTGTCGTCCGATTTCAGTCCCAGGGCGGAAGCCTCGACCTCGAGGCGTACCCACGCGCCACTGCGGGGAAGTGCGCCCTGGTTCACGCGCTCGGTCGTGTCGCGCCGTCCCCAGTCGATGACGTCGTAATCGCCCCAGACCGCGCGGTGCCGCCACTCGTCGGTGCGGTATTGAAGCATGATCGCGCGCGGGGGATTCGCGGGATCAAGATAGACATGCGCGACCAACCGCGCGGACTGCGGCAAGATCAGGGGAGCGGGACCAGCCTCGATCACGTCCTGCGCGAGACCCGCATCCTGGCGTCGCAGGGCGCGTTTGCCACTGAAGGGTTTGACCGGACCGTCGGTTACGAACATCGGCTCGGCACCCGGACTGGCCGTGATCCGCCAGCCGGCAGGAATTTCATCATCCGCCCAGGTGGTCTCGACGTCTTGCGGGGGTGGCGGAGTGGCGAGGGTGGCCGGGTCGGTGTAGTCCACGCCGCGATAGGCCTCCTGGAGGCGCGCCTCGGACGCGGCCAGTCGCGCATCGAACTCCTTCAGGCGCGCGTCGTCCTCGGGCGTCCGAAGTTTCAGGATGGGCGGAGTCAGGGAGATATTGCCGTCCATGGCGGGATCGGCGGCGCTATGGAAGAACGCATAGAGCGAATAGAATTCCTTCGCGGAGATCGGATCGAACTTGTGGTCGTGGCACACCGCGCATCCGGCGGTCAGGCCCATCCACGTCTGCACGGCGGTGGCCGTGCGGTCGACCGCGTAGCGGAACACAAACTCCGCGTCGATGGACCCGCCCTCACTGGTGCTGACGTTATTGCGGTTGAATCCCGTGGCGATCAACTGCTCCTGCGTGGGGTTGGGAAGCAGGTCCCCCGCCAACTGTTCGATCGTGAAGCGGTCGAACGGCAGGTTCCGGTTGAAGGCCTTCACCACCCAGTCGCGGTAGGGCCACATCGAACGTTCGTTGTCCAGGTGCAGCCCGTGCGTGTCGGCGTACCGCGCAACATCCAGCCAGTGTCGCGCCATTTGCTCGCCATAACGTGGCGAATGCAGGAAGCGCTCGACCATGCGCTCGTACGCGCCCGGGGTGGAGTCGTCGAGATAGGTGCGCACCTCATCGGACGTGGGAGGAAGGCCGGTCAGGTCGAAGCTCACGCGCCGCACGAGGATATCGCGGGAGGCTTCCGGCGACGGCGACAATCCCTCGTGCACCAGGCGCGCGCGCAGGAAGCGGTCGACGGGATTGGACGGCAGCGCGGCCCCCGGGAGAACCGGCGGCTCGACCTTCAGCGGTGGTTCGAAGGCCCAGTGCTTCTGGTAGGGCGCCCCCTGCTCAATCCAACGGCGCAGCGTCTCCTTCTGGGCGGCACTCAGTTCCTTGTGCGTGTCGGGCGGCGGCATGACGTCGTCGGCGTCGGACGTCGTGATGCGCTTCCAGAGAGCACTGGCTGAAGGCACCCCGGGCTTGATGGCAACCTCGCCACTCTTGCCCGCGCCATATGCCGAATCCGCGACATCCAGCCGGAGGTTGCCCTTGCGATGCTTCGGATCGAAGCCGTGGCAGGCGAAGCAGTGATCGGAGAGAATCGGACGGATGTCGCGATTGAACTGCAGCGGTTCATCCTGCGGCGCCGCCCCAAGCGCTGGCGACCCGAGGCAGGCAGCCGCAGCGACCGCGAGCATCGCGGTCCGGAACCAAGGGAAGATCTGGGGACCCGGCATCGCGGAGATTCTTCCACGGGCCCTTCCAGATGCAACCGCGCGCTCATGAAAGGTGGGGAGGGGCCGCCATTCACCCCACCCGCGGCGCCACCGGGACGTGGTGCCCCACCTCTCCTGCTCCTCGCACAGCAGGTGGGGCCTCGCGCTCTATCTTTCCTGCACCACCGAAACCCGGGCCACCACCGCGGCGCCTTCCACCACGGGCACCGACCACGTCTCGCGCACCACGCCGTCGGCCTCGGAAACCACCGCCTCGCGCGTGAGCCGTATCCAGCTTTTCAGATCTGCACTGGCCTCCGCCTGGACCCGTAATCCAGGGAACCCCAATCGCCGTCGCGTCCACAGGCTCACCCGACCCGACCCGACCCGTTCGAATCCCGCGAGGCGGGGTTGCCTTCCCGCATCGGTGTCGCTGCTCAACATCGCCGCCTCGACGACAGCGGGGTAGCCGTCTTCGTCCTGATCCGCACCGGCAACGCCGCCCGGCACCACGTCCGGTGACTCCGCCATGCCGGGCGTTCCTCCAAGGGCCGCACTCGGCAGCCACCACTGATCGTCGCTCGCCTGAGTCACCCCGCCCCACCACACCAGTGACCGGCCCCCGTCGGACGCCTCGACCGGCCACGGCGATCGCACGCCGTACCTCAGCCGAAGCCATGCCCGCTCCGCACCATCCACCAACGACAACGTCTCACCTTCATTCGCCAGCTGACCGCGGTATCGGCCTGCCATCACCGGCTCCAACCCGTACCGCGCGCGAAACCGGATCGCATCCCGCACGAGCAGCACCCGAGCGCCCGCCGCCAGCGGCACATCACGGTCTTCGCGAAATCCAAACTGCACACCTTCCGAGAAGCGGACTCCGCGAAGGTTAAGTGCCACCGCGGAACGATTCTCGAGTTCCAGGAACTCCGAGCCATCCAGCCCGGCCGGGTCGAAGTTCAACTCGCTCACCACCAGCCCGGCGCCGGCGCCCGGCTCTGGGTCGACCCCATAGAAGGCGGACTCCACGGCCGACCACGTGCCCGCCTGCCACGCCCGGCCTCGGATCACGCTGTTGGCGGTGAGTTCGGGCGCGGTGCCTTCGCCGCCGCCCGTACGTTCCACCTCCAGCTCCAGGTCAAAGCTCGTGTCGCTCGACGCTGCGCTCGATTGGTGGACTTCGGCCGCCAGCAGGTTGCCCTCCGACAACGTGCCGCGCGGCTCCCAGGTGAATTCCTGCCAGTCCCGTCCGTCGTCGTCCGCCGCCGTGGCGAGCGTCGTCGCCGTCACGCGCCCGGGACCAAAACCGCTGCGCGCAACCTCGCGCCCGTTCCAGTACAGGATCACACCGTCGTCGCGCCGGACGCGGCAGCGGATGGTCGTGACCGATGTCGGATCGCGCACCGTCACGCGCCGTCGAAAATAGGCAGCGATCCATTTGGCCGACGCGACACCGCCGTACGGCAGGACCGTGGCCTCATCATTGTCACCGTATCCCAGTTCGGCCGGCCCCTCCGACCACCCGGCATCATCGAAGGCCGGATGCTTCCACTCCGAAGCCGACCAGGCGGCGCTGCCTTCCACCACATCGCTCGCGCCGAGGCCGGCGGGGGAAGTGAACCAACGCCAGCGCGCCCCGGCGGGCAGCACGGTTTCCCGGTTTCCACCGACCCGGAAAGCGTGCGCCGAAGGAGACACGGCGCCGCCCGGAAGGCGCGGGTCACTGCCATCGAGCGTGTAGTAGACCGTCGCGCCCGCGGCCGCGCCGAACCGCACCTTGGTCCCACGCGCGACACGGCCTGCTCCCGGGACGAAGGTCGGTGCCTCCAGACGCGGCGCGAACCCTGCCCCTTTCAATTCGGCGAGGAAGGCGGCGCTCCGTGCAGGCAGCCAGGATGACTCGACGGAATCGCGGCGCTGCCTCCAGGCCGAGGGGGTCAGGTAACCCCAGCGCGCCGACTCCAGCAGGAACGGGCGCTCGAACTCCCGCACTCGATTCGCAAGGCGCGCCGCGGTGCGCTCCGGCGACAATGCGCCGCCGGGACGCAACGCGTCGTGGATGCGGTCCGCCAGGAGCGCGCGATAATCGGGATCACCGCCCGCGAAGAGCATGGAGAACAGGCTTCCCGGGCCATCACCGCCACGCCGGCCCGGCGCATCGCGTCCGGTGCGGTTTCCCGCCGCGCAATAACTCGGCACGCAGAACCAGCCGTCGGCGTCGTTGATGAGAAACTGGAATCCGTTCCCGCGTGCGACCGATCCGACACAGCGGTACTCGTCCTCACTGCCGCCGAACAGCCACACCAGCATGAAGTCGAGGTAGTGCGGAACATCCAACCACGTGCGCACTCCGGCATAGTCGCCGCGCAGCGACTTCACTCGCGTCCACACCGCGCCCGTGCCGTCGTAGGCGGTTCCTGGTTCGGCCCAGCCGCCGACATTCCAATTGCCGTTGATGGACTCATACTCCGACTGGTCGCCACCGCGGTAGGACGCGTGCATCGCACCGCCCCAACGCTCGCGCAAGTGATAGACGCCCCAATAAGTGCCGTTGAGGTGCAGATGCACAAACCGCCCGTGCGCCGACAACTGCCCCATCTCGAGCAGCGTGTCGTCGGTGTACGGGTTCGACAGGTAGAACCCTCGCATCTCCATATCGTGGGATCCGGAACGCAATTCGAGCTGGTCGAACTCCTCGACCGGCGGAACCCCGAACTCCGCGCCCTGATTGCCGAACACCGGAAAGCGCAGTTTCCCCGGTCCGTACTCGCGCTTGAAATAGAGGCGGAAGCTCTTCTTCGCGAAGTCCGTGAACGCGCCGCCGAACCGCCGCGCCCCACAGCCCACGCGGAAGCCCGCGCCCCCGAGCGGATCCAGCCACTCGAGCGAACCGGCGGTCTCGCTCACATCGCTGATCGCGACGGCAGTGACCAGGGAAAGGTTGGGCAGATCGGCCAGCGCGGCCCGCAACTGCGGCGCGTACTGGGCATTGGTGGTGATGCTGCGCCGCATGACCGACGAGGCCAGCAGCTGGTCGGGAAAAATGTGCGTATGCGTCACCACCGCACTCGGCTCCCAGCCCTCCCGGAAAGCGGCGGCGCGCAGCACCGCACCCTGCGCGATCCGCACGGGCGCCCCGTAGGCCTGGCCGCGTGTGGCGGTCGGTTCGCTGCGATCCAAGGTGTAACGAATCACCGCACCCGGGGTGTCGGTGCGTAGCACCACCTCCACCGGTCCCTCACGGAATCCGCCCGCGACGCTCGCCTCGACGGCGGCAACCAATCCCGCCACCGCCGCCCCATTCGCCGCGCCCGGAGTGGCGGGACGCAGATAGCCCACGACTGCGTTGGTTCCCAGTCCGTAGCCCACACCCTCGACCTGCGCGGGAAACCGCGAGCGGCCGTCCGAGGGATAGGCCGACACCAGCCGTCCGGTCACAGGTTCGGTCAGCAGCAGCGTGAGAATCTGGTGGCACGCGGCCACTTCGGCGAGG
>CAZYJB010000235.1:0-6627 GCA_964647675.1 uncultured Verrucomicrobiota bacterium
CCGGCAGTTTCCTTTCAGACCACAATTCTAGCCACGCTCCTGCCGTAAGCGGCCACGAGCCGCTCGCATGAATCGGCAGGCCGTCCAACTGTGCGTCGAAACCGGCAAGCTTGATCGCGTCCGACCGAATCTCCGCGCGAAGTCGCACGTCGGTCAGACCTGGCCGCGGCAAATCGGTTGCGTCCGCGGGCCACGCCACGGTTGCCGCCGTCGCCGTCAACAAAACCACGGGGCTCCCGGGCTCGCCGGACGCCTGCACGTGCAACTGCGGTCTGGAAACCACCAGTTCCTCCCGCATCCCCCACGGCAGGATGATTCGCTGCGATGGATGATCCTCCCAGTTTCCCGCCAGCGCGATCGGACCTGCCTTGTCCCACACCAGCCAGTCCCCGACACGTCCGGGGATGAGTTGGCAGGGAATACTTCCGGTGACAGATAGCGTCGGCGCGTAGCGGTTCTCCAGGAAGAACTCGTGGACGGACAAGGTTTCGCCCGTGGCCAGCGCGGTGGACAGGGCAAATCGCTCACCGCTGCGATTCGTCAGCGTGCCCGCCGCGGAGATGACCGAATGAACCGGTCCGTTGGACCAGCGGGCGGCCGCGGCGAGCCGGGAAATCGATAGGTTTGGGAGATCGGCCGCCAGAAAATCCGAGAAGTCGGCGAGCGCGACGTTGGTGAGGGCCACGACCAGGTTTGCCGACGTGGGCCACGCGACCTGACCACTCATCGACAGCGTGCAGTTCGTGCCGCGCAGTTCGAACTCGTCTGCGGCGAGCGTCCAACGGTGCGACGCCGCGTTCTCTCCGTTCGCATCGAAGGCGATGGCACACGGGCGTTGCAACGCCAACCACTCCGCCCCGCTTCGATGCAGCGCAACCTGGGTCAGCGTCACCGCTGCCTTCTGTTGCGTCAGCCCGCTCAAATCGGCCTCACCGGCCAGGTTGAGAAGGGACGCGCCACCCGCCAACTCGACGTCAACGGATTCAAGGCGCAGTTGGTGCCCGCTCCAGGTTGCCGCGACGCTGAGCGGCTTCCATTGCGGTGCGTGCAGGCCCTGAATCGTGACTTCGCCTTGATGCGCAAGATTGGTCAGGGGACCGGCCACCTGTCCAAAGCCGGACAAAGCGTCGTAGCTGAGGTGCGGCCAGAGCATCTTCAGGAATCCGCCGGAGCATCGCCACTCCCCGCCTGCGATCCCGCGCGTGTTAAGATCGAGCCCTCCGCTGACCGACAGCTTCGAACCTTCCGCCGACTCGGCCACGAACTCGTCGAGTCCCAAGACGGGCCAGGCAAACTCACCTTTGACGCGCACCTTGGCGGCCGCCACCTGACCTGCATCGATGCTTTTCGCGGTCAGCTCGAATCGCGCGCTGGGCGGACGGATGCCTTGCGGCATCACGCGAACCACCCCTTCAGCCTGGACGGTCAATGCTTCGCCTGGGAGTTGGCTGAGACCAATCACCCTGAAAAGCTGGGCCGGGCTGGCCCGCAACTCACCGCGCCAGGTCAGCTCCACGGAATTCGTCAGGTCCGCCTGCGACCCGGAAGTCTGGACGCGCGGCTTGCGCAGATTCACGGCATCGAAGTCGCTATTTGCCGAAAGAGAAAAATCCAAAGCGGGAGCTCCTTTCGCGGTGAGTTCATCGGTGGGTCGGGCCAGGCCAGTGGCTTTCAGGCTGAACTGGTTCGACGACACCTGCACCCGTAACGCCGCGCTCAACTCCTGAAAGCCGCGCGCGTGAATCGCGCTGCCCGGCACCTTCAGCTCAGGGCTGTCCAGGCGCACCGTGACCGGCCACCAACCTTCGGATGCGAACTGCGCCACGAATTCCGCGCGGTTGGTCCGCCAGGTCGCACTGCCGTCCCATCGCCAGCCTGCGGCATGTTTCGAGAATTCACCAAGCACCGCGACGTCCGCTTCATTCCACTTCGCTTCAATCCGCACCAACGAACTCTCTTGGATCCGGGCCGACAACTCGATCGATCCCGGGATCCCTGACCACTGCAACGTGGCGGCCAGGCTCCCGCGATCCCAGACCGCGTGGGGAATCGAGACACGATTGGACACGACCTGGATCGAGCAGTTGATCATCTCCGCCACCGGGAGAAATCCACCGAGCGCGCGGGCGACGCCCACGGTCTGATTCAAAGAGTCGTCCAACGAACCCAACCCTTCGTCTGGCGCAGCCCCGGCAAGGATCACCTCCCCTCCGTGAATGCGCAGGTAAGGACCGGCGTTTGTCCCGCCAAAGTACTTTTGCCACAGCCAGGCCGTCGGCAACACGGCCACGACGCGTTTGGCGCCGAGCCGCGCGCCCGGCCATTGACCGCTCATCTCGTCCACGGCGAACTGCGTGTAGCCAACGCGGTCGTAGTGCGCGTATGTCAGTCCGTAACGCTTGGCCATCGGCCTGAAGACCCACGGAAACCACACCGGCAAGGACACCACAAAAACCAGCAGGCCGGCGATCGCCCAGACGATTCGTCGGAGAGTCGTCCGTCGTTTGGTGCTGCTCTTTGCCATGATCCAAACCCTCGCGCGCATTCGTGCCGCGGCTCTCCTGCGGGTGTAACCGCGCGCGGTTCGCGTTGGAACGGTGATGCCTCAGGTCGCCATCACGCCGCCGTGGGTGATGGTAAGCGTCGCGCCTCCGAGTTCATCAGGCTGGAGTTTATCGTCATTCGCGCGCATGGCGAATCCGTCGATGGCCTTCTCCACGTCCGCAAAGCTTGGTTTCCGATTGTCCCTCCGCGCTGCCGATGAAGGCGGAGCCCGACCGAAACGCAGAGGGGCAAGGGGTCTCAGGGTACGCCGCCGGACTGCAGTCCCCCAGTCGGCTGAGCGGCCAAGTCGTTCAGGAAGGGATCCACACCTTCTCGTTTGCGGCGAGCTTGGCCAGGTCGGCCGATCGCCGGCGACGACCGTATACGATACGGTCCCCACGATGCGGGCAGCCGGCCCGGCGTTCCCTCGGGATTGCCACGTCCCGTTGGACCGTCGACAAGGTCGGCCTGGGCGCGACGATTGCCCGTGTCAGCGGGGGGTCACGACCGGAGCGGTCGTCGGCACCAGGAAAAGCCCGTTGCCCACCGGAGCACCCGCTGATAAGCGTCGAACGGTGTCTGAATCCCAGGCCGACCAACCGGCGAGCGACCCGCCCCAGAATCCGGCCGGGGTCTTCGCCACGACGCATTGGAGCGTCGTCCTCACTGCCGGGAGGGAGGGTTCCCCGGGCGCGCAGCTCGCCTTGGAGCAATTGTGCCGGGTATACTGGTATCCGCTTTACGCCCACGCTCGGCGTCGGGGGCACGACCACCATCGCGCCGAGGACCTGACCCAGGAGTTCTTCGCCCGTCTCCTGGATCAGCAGTGGTTGAGCGCGGTGGCCCCACAGAAGGGCCGATTCCGGTCGTTCCTGCTCGGTGCACTGGACCATTTCCTGGCCAACGACTGGCGCCACGGTCGGGCGCTCAAACGGGGTGGCAGACAAAAGATCGTGTCCCTGGATGAAGCGCAGTTCGGGGAGGAACGTTTCGCACGCGAAACACTCCCGACCGGGGCTCCCGAACGCGCGTTCGACCGACTCTGGGCCGCGACGGTCCTGGAGCAGGCAATGACATGCCTCAAGGGTGAGTATGTCGCCCGCGGAAAGAGTGCGCACTTTCAGGACTGGGTCGTGTTTTTGGGCCGCGAGGCCACCGCGGCGGATTGCCAGGCCTCGGCAAAACGACTGGGCATGAGCGCCGGGGCGGTCACGGTCGCGGTCCACCGGTTCCGCGAGCGTTATGGCCAGCTCCTGCGTGACACCGTCGCCCAGACGGTCGACGACGGCTCCAGTGTGGACGAGGAATTGCGTTACCTGTTCGAGTTGCTGAACGCGTAGACCACCCGCAGAGCCCGTTCGGGGGCCATGTAAGTCTGGAGCCAAAACCGTTCTGAACCAGCGCAGGTGCGGCTGCAAACGACACGATGAGCACAGCGAGCGAGTGTCCCCAGTGCGGCGCAGTCCTGCAGGATCACGGGTTACACGGCCTGTGCGCGCGTTGTCTCGCCCGGCAGGCGGCCCGGGTGCTCGCCGGTGCCGACACCCCTTCGCCCACTTTCCCCGGCAGTGGCCCTCCCGCCCCCGCCGCGATCCAAGCCTTCGGCGACTACGAACTGATCGAGGAACTCGCGCGCGGCGGGATGGGGGTGGTCTTCCGCGCACGGCAGGTCAGCCTGAACCGGCCGGTCGCCCTCAAGATGATCCTGGAAGGGCACCTGGCCACACCGTTCCTGCGCCAGCGTTTTCAGACCGAAGCCGAGGCAGCCGCCCGCCTGGATCACCCGCATATCGTTCCCATCTACGAGATCGGCGAGCACGACGGCCGGCAGTACTTTAGCATGAAGCTGGTGGAAGGTGAGACGCTGGCGGAGGTGCGCGCGACGTCCGGCGCCCGCGATCGTGAAGCGTCGGTGAAGGCGTCCCGATTGCTGTCCAAGCTGGCGCGGGCGGTGCACTACGCGCACCAGCGCGGCGTGCTCCATCGGGACTTGAAGCCCACCAACATCCTGCTGGATGCACAGGACGAACCGCACATCACGGATTTCGGCCTGGCGAAGCTGGCCGAGGACGATTCGAGCCTGACGCTCAGCACGGCCGTCCTGGGCACACCTGCCTATATGTCACCGGAACAGGCTGCCGGCCGGAACAAGTCGCTGACCACCGCTGCGGACACCTACAGCCTGGGGGCGATCCTGTACGAACTGCTCACCGGCCAGCCTCCCTTCCACGCGGGGACGGTCGTGGAAACGCTCCGGCACGTGTGCGAGCGGGAGCCAACCCGGCCTTCGACACTCAACCCGACGGTGGATCGGGACTTGGAGACCGTCTGCCTGAAGTGCCTGAACAAGGACCCTCAAAAGCGCTACGGATCCGCTGAGCTGCTTGCCGAGGATCTGGATCGCTGGGGAAAAGGTGAGCCGGTTCTGGCGAGGCCCGGTACGGCCTCCGAAAGAGCCGTCCGGTGGATCAAACGGAATCCAGTGATTGCTGCACTGGCAGCGGGACTCGTGTTCGCGGTCGGCGCGGGTCTGGTCGGCACCGGTTATCTGTGGAATCGCGCCCGACAAACCGCCGCCTCGGGTGAGCAGCTTTTCTATGTCGCCAACATGAAAAGCGCCCAGGCGGCATGGGAAGCCAACAACGTCGGCCTGGTGCGTCAATTACTTGAAGAGACCCAGGACTCTCCCCTGCGGGGTTTCGAGTGGTACTACTGGCAGCGGCTGACCCATGCCGAACAAAGGACGCTTCGCGGACACCTCGATGTGGTCTTCGGGTGTGCGATTTCCCCGGACGGCCAGCGGGTTGTGAGCGGAAGCGCGGATCGAACGGCGAAGGTCTGGGATCTGACAACGGGCCGGGAACTGCTCACCCTGAAGGGCCACACCGACCTGGTTTTCGCCGTGGCCTTCTCCTCCGATGGTCAGCGAATCCTCACCGGGAGTTTCGACAAAACCGCACGCGTATGGGATGCGGTCGGCGGTCGCGAACTGGTGAAGCTCGCGGGGCACACCGACAATGTCGAAACGGTGGCGTATTCGCGGGGCGACCGGTGGATTCTCACTGGCAGCCCCGATAAGACGGTGCGGCTGTGGGATGCAAGCACCGGGCTCGAACTGAAGCGATTCAGGGGTCATCTCGCCGCGCTCTCGCCGGACGACCGCCAAATTGTCGCCTCGGGTGGGTTTGTCATGGCTGGTGGCACCCTTAAGGAGGATGAAGCCTCGAGAATCGCCAGCGTCTGGGATCTCGAGAGCGGACGCGAACTGTTCCAGCTCAAAGGACATTCTGAAGCCATTCTGTCGGTTGCCTTTTCTTCCGACGGCCAACGGATCGTGACGGGTAGCCGGGATAACACGGCCAAGGTCTGGGACGCGGAAACCGGGACCAACCTCGTGACGCTCAGGGGGCATCGCCTTCAGGTCGAACCCGCGGTGTTCTCGCCGGACGGCAATCGAATTGTCACCGCCAGTGCGGATCACCATGCGAAGGTTTGGGACAGCATCACCGGATCAAATCTGGTCACGCTGAAGGGGCACAGTGCCGCCCTGATGTCGGCGACCTTCTCTCCCGATGGTCGCCAGATCGTCACCGGCAGTTATGACAAGACGCTTAGGGTGTGGAATCCGGATGCGATCCGGGAGACGTCCACGCTGACCAGTGGGAACCCAAGACTCACCGGACTCGCCTTCTCCCCCGAAGGACAGCGGATCCTGACGGGAAGCCACGATGGCGCGGCCAAGGTCTGGGACGCGAGCACCGGGGCGGAAGGAGGCGCGATCGCGGGAAGGCTGGTCGAGTATTCACCGAACGGACGGGTCATCGCGACGGCGGATGGCTGGATCGAGGCGGCAACCATCAAACTTTGGGAGGGTGAGGGCCGGCGCGAGTTGAACAGGCTTCGCGGTCATCAGGATACCATTCACAGTCTGGCCTTCTCGCCGGATGGACGGCGCATCGCCTCAGCCAGCGACGACAAGACCGCGATCGTCTGGGACGTCCATGCCGGGAGGGAACTGTTCAGGCTGATCGGCCACGCCGATGGCGTTCGGAGCGTGGCCTTCTCGACCAATGGCCAGCGGAT
>CAZYJB010000236.1:0-6621 GCA_964647675.1 uncultured Verrucomicrobiota bacterium
GCTGGACCCTCTCCGATCTCAGGCAGGAGGTATGGATCGATTCGCGCGAGTTGCGCGGCGGCGACCCGCTGTGGCCGGAAATCCAGAAGGCCATCGAAGAGTCCTCGGCCGTTGCGGTCGTGGTCAGCCCAAGTTCGTTGCAGGCAAGATGGGTTGGCATGGAACTGCGATATGCGCTCGACGTTCAGAAAGAGCGCGGCCGGGACAGGTTCCCGGTGTTCGTGCTCTCACTCGACAACACCAAACTCGGCGTCCTCGAAGCGTTATTCGCCCATGCGCCACTTTACATTCCGGTGAGCAGCGCCGCCGGCGGGGTCGAGGTGGCGATGAATCCGATCCTCGTCGCGATGGGCAAGCGGCTCCCGGCGGAGGTGTCGGTCCCACCCCAGCCCACCGCCGAGCCGCTGGAGGAACTCGTCCTGGAACTGACCGACTTGAAGTTCCACGAAAAGGACGGCGTGCGCCGCCCTTCGGCCCGCGCCCGGTTGGTCTATGAACCTTCGACACCGGGGCAGCCCGAAGTGGCCACCGCGCAATACTGGCGGCTCACCGCTCCCATCGGTCCCATCGAAGCCGGCGAACTGAGTTGGTATCTGGAGCATTACGCCATCTGGCCGAGCCACTACTTCCGCGACCGCGCACGCAAGCTCGAAGACCACCTCGTGAAGTGGGGCCGGCTCCTGCACGACGTCGCGATGCCCGTGGAACACACAGCGAACGTCCTCAACGCGTGGTCGGGAATCGGTGTTCACGCGGGCCGCCGGTTCTCCGTTCACGTGGATGCGGCGCTGGAGGCCGGGACCCCGGCCGCGGACGCAGACGCCGTCCGCGAAGTGGCCACCCTCCTGCTCGGCCTTCCGTGGGAACTGCTTCACGACGGCGACGGCTTTCTCTTTCAAGGCGCGAAGCCTACCCGCGTCCGCCGCCGCCTGCCGAATACGCGGCCGCTCGACGTTTACGTGGTCGCGGCGCCGATCCGCGTCCTGCTCGTGACCGCGCGACCGGAGGACGAGGCCTGCGGTTACATTGACCACCGCGCCAGCGCACTGCCGCTGATCGAGGCCATGGAGGAACTCGGCGGTCTCGTGCGGATCCACGTGCTCAGTCCGCCCACGTTCGACGCCCTGGGCCAGGAATTCCAACGCGCCTTCGACGCCCGCGAGCCGTATCACGTCCTCCACTTCGACGGCCACGGCGTCTACGACCGCCGCGTCGGTCTCGGCGGGCTGTGCTTCGAGGATCCGCGCGACACGGACAAGCTCGACCGGCGCCGCCACCTGACCGTCCACACCGACAAGCTCGGCCCGCTCCTGAAGGACCACCGGATCCCGCTGGTCTTCCTCGAGGCCTGTCAGACTGCCCAGGCGGAAGACACCTCCGAGTCCGTCGCTTCCGAGTTGTTGCATCGCGGGGTGGCCTCCGTCATAGCCATGAGCCACAGCGTGCTGGTCGAGACCGCGCGCCGGTTTGTGGAGAAGTTCTACGCCGGGCTTGCTCAAGGCCACCGCGTGGGCGATGCCATGCTTGACGGCCAGCGCGGCCTGAAAGACGACACGTTTCGCGGACGCATCTTCGGCGCGGGCGAACTGCGGCTGGAAGACTGGTTTGTGCCCGTGCTCTTCCAGGAGAAGGACGACCCGCAACTCTTTCGCCGCACGCCCGCACCGCAGACGCAGGAGGATCTGCGGACCATCCTGGCATCGCGCCTCGGCGGCCTGCCCGAAGCACCGAGGACGGGGTTCGTCGGGCGCAGCCGGGAACTGCTCGCGCTTCAGCGGCTACTGCGGCACGAACGCTACGCCGTCGTGCGTGGGCAAGGCGGCGAGGGCAAGACGGCGTTGGCGGCCGAGTTCGCGCGCTGGATGGTGCGTTCGCAGCAGGTCCGCCGCGCCGCGTTCGTCTCGGTCGAAACCCACGGCCATCGTCTCGCGGTGCTCGATACTGTCGGCAGCCAGCTTGTCGGGAACGACTACTCCGCCGCCGCCTACACGGATGTGGAACAGGCGATTCTCCCCATCGAGCGGGCCTTGCGCGAGCAAGCCACGCTGCTCGTGGTGGACAACATGGAAAGCATCCTTTTGTCACCCTACCTCGAAACGCCCAAGGCACTTTCCGAGGAGGCGGGCCGCGAGCTGACGGCCATTCTCGCCCTGTGCGATCGCTTGGCGAAGGTGGGCGACACGCGCCTGGTCTTCACCAGCCGCGAGGCACTGCCTGCGCCGTTCGACGAGGAACGCCACCGACGCGAACTGCACCGACTCGACCGCGAAGATGCCGTGAAACTCGTCGAGCGCTCGCTGAACGCGGACGACGGCGCCGGGGCGGGCCCGACGCTCGATGCCGCGCGTGAGTCCATTGAGGCGCTCGTGGACGCCGTCCATGGCCACGCCCGCACCCTCGCGCTGCTGGCCCCGGAGTTACGGAACCGCGGCGTCGAGGCCACCCGCGAAGGGCTCGTCGAATTGATGGCCGCGATGGAGCGGCAGTTCCCCGGCAGTCGCGAACACTCCCTCTTCGCCAGCGTCGAGCTTTCCCTCCGCCGCCTGTCTCCCGCGAATCAGCACCGGGCGCGAGTACTAGGCGTGTTTCACGGCGGGGTGAATCTGGCGGTGCTCCACTTGATGATGCAGTGGGGAGAAAACGACGTGGGCGTGCTGGCGGGCGAGTTGATCGGGACGGGCTTAGCGACATTAAGCTGTTACAACCATCTCACGCTCAATCCCGCGCTCTGCCCCTACCTGCGCGGGCGGATGGAACCCGCGGAACGCGAGGCGCTCACGGCCCGCTGGGTCGAGGCGATGCGCGTATATGTCGGGTTCCTCCATCAACAGCAGAGCCAGAACATCGAAGTCGCGGCGACGCTGACGGTGCTGGAGCTGCCGAACCTTTTTACGCTGTTCGATCTCGTGCAGCGCGCAGGGGATGCGGAAGCAATGATCGATCTGGCTACTTCGCTCTACAGCCTGCTGCAAGCGCTCGGCAAACCACGGCTGCTTGAGCGGGTCGGGCAGGTGCGCGACGCCGCAGCGGCAACGCTGAGCGAAGCGTGGAATCACGCGCAGTTCGAGGCGGCGGGGACCCGCATTGAGCAGCAGCTTGCCGGGGGCAATTTGCGAGAGGCACTCGAGGGCGCGCAGCGGTTGCTCGAGCACGCACGGAGGGCCGGCGAGCAGGCGTACTCAAGCGCTGATTACGATCTGGCGGGGGCGTGTTGGCTCCAGGGTCGCGTGTTGGAGATGGCCGGTGGTGCGGAACAGGCCCTGCCGTTGCTGGACGAAGCCCGCCAGCGCTTCGAGGCTGTTGCCAGAGAGAGTGCCAATGAAAGTGCTGGGGGAATGGCTGCGGCCTGCCTCTCGGAACAAGGCGATTGTTTTCGCGACCTGGGACGGTTCGACGAAGCGGCGGCGGCCTACGAAGAGCGCATTCGCCTCGGAGAGCAACTCGGTGACGCACGGGGTGTCGCCGTGGGCAAAGGCCAGCTCGGGACCGTCCGTATGCAGCAGGGCCGCTTCCAGGAGGCGCTGGCGGCGTACGCCGAAGCGCGCGAGCGGTTCACGCAGTTGGACGAACCGGGCAGCATCGCCGTGTGCTGGCATCAGACCGGCATGGTGTATCGGCGGGCAGACCAGCCTGAAGCGGCAGAGGATGCCTACCGCAAATCGCTCGCGATTATGGTGCGACTCGGCGATGTCGCCGGGCAGGCGGCCACACTCGGGGAACTGGGAAACCTGTATGATGTCAACCTTAACCGCCCCGAGGAGGCCGTTGCTTTTCTACGCCAAGCGACGGACAGATTTGCCGAAATCGGTGACGTGGCTCGCGAAGGAAGGCAGAGAAACAACGTCGCAGATACCTTGCACAAGCTCCGCCGCCTAGATGAAGCGCGGCAGGAAATCCTCCGAGCGATCGAATGCAAAGCGCCGTTCGGCCACGCTTCAGCGCTCTGGAACTCCTGGTCCATCCTCGCCGACATCGAGACGGGCGTCGGCAATCCCGCCGCCGCCGCGGAGGCGAAGGTCAAAGCCATAGCCTGCTACTTCGCCTACCGCCGCGACGGCGGCGAGAACCACTTCGCTGATGGCCGTATCGCCCTCGCCGTGACGCAGTGCCTGCTCGCCGGCGACCCCGCCGAGGCCGCGTCCATGCTCCAGCAACTCGCCGAGCATCCGAATGCGACGGGAGCACTGGGTACCTTCATCCGCGCCCTCGAAGCCATCGTCGCGGGCAGCCGCGACCGTTCCATCGCCGACGCTCCGGATTTGGACTACTCGATGGCCGCCGAGATCCTCTTCCTGATCGAAACGCTCGAAAAGGCCGGCCAATGATCCACGCGCCTTCGCGTTCCGATGCGGGATAAGTTGGGGCCACGTTTCGCCCGCCTCGGGAGGCGGGGCTGTGGCGATTCGTTCGCGCCCGCCCTTGGCGGCCTCCCGATCTCACGCCTCGCTCGAAAAACCCCGGGGCTGGCTTGCCCCGGGGGATCGGGGTACGGTGACGACATGCAACTGGTCCTTCCCAGCGAGGTTGAGGCCCGGCTCACTCCGGAGTCGGCAGCGCTCCATCTGGCGATCGGCCTCTTCGTGACCCACGAGGCCACCCTCGGCCAGGCGTCCGCGGTGGCGGGCATGCCCCAGGCCCAGTTCCTGAAGGAGCTGGGGAGTCGTCGCATCCCGATCCACTACGGCGCCGAGGAATTGGCCTCGGATCTGGCGACCGTCGCTGAACTTTCTCCCCGGTGATCGTCGTTTCGGACACGTCGCCGGTCACAAGTCCGGGGGAGCATTCAGCCACGGAGTCCGTCTAATGCCTCGGAACGATTGTCTTTCCATGAAGCCGTGGCCCATCACCCTTTTCCTGCTGCTGAACCTTTTCGTGAGCCTTTCCTCGACTGCCGCCGGTCCGCGCGACGCGCAATGGGCCGAGGTGCGCGCCGCCCTCGCCCAGGGATTGCCGCGCACGGCGCTGGAACGACTGCCCCCCTTGATCGACGCCGCCATCCAGGCGGAAGCCTGGGGCGAAGCCGCGCGCGCCATCGCCCAGCGCGTCACGATCGAGGCCGCCCTCGAAGGCGGGCTGCCCGAAGTGCGCATCGACCGCTACCGGGCTGCTCTGCCGCAGTCGCCGGAACCCGTGCGCCCGGTGCTGCACGCCCTGCTCGCGCATGCCTACTGGGCGTACTTCGACCAGAACCGATGGCGCGTCCAGCAACGCACCGCCACGCCCGGGGACGCCAACGACGACTTCCGCACCTGGGACCTTCGCCGCCTCTTCGCGGCCATCGACGCCTCGTTCCAGGCCGCGCTCGCGCAACCCGCGGCACTCCAGGCCCTGCCCATTGCGCGCTTCGACGGCCTGCTCGAACCCGGCACGGTTCCCGACCGCTTCCGTCCCACGCTCCATGACTTCCTCGCGCACGAGGCGCTCACCTTCTATGCCGCAGGCGAACAGGCCGGCGCACGACCCGAGGACGCCTGGTTCGTGCCGTCCGACTCCCCCGCGCTCGCTCCCCGCGCGGCCTTCCTCACCTGGAATCCGCCCCCCACCGACACCAACAGCGTCGCGTTCAAGGCGGTCCGCGTCTTCCAGCAACTCCTGCGCCTGCATGAACCGGACGCCGATCCGTCCGCCTTGCTCGATGCCGACCTCGCGCGCCTGCGGTTCTTCGGCAACGTGGCCACCGGAGCCGATCGCGACGAACAACAGCGGCGCGCCTTGGAGGCGTTCGCGGAAGCGCATGCGAGTCACGAACTCTCCGCCCTCGCGCTGCATGCCGCGGCCCAGATCCGCCAGGGCCGTGGCGAACCCGCCGAGGCGCACCGACTCGCCACCCTCGGCGCGCGCGCCTTTCCCGAGTCGCCGGGCGGCCGGCTGTGCCGGAACCTGATCGCGTCCATCGAAGCGCCCACCCTGCGCATCCAGGCCGAGAAGGTCTGGTGCGCGCCGTGGCCGGATCTCGCGATCCATCATACCAACCTGCGCCAAGTCCACTTCCGCATCGTGCGCTCGAACTGGGATCTCTTCCTCGACCGCCGCCGGCGGCGTCCCGAGTCGATGACTTCCCCCGAACGCGTCGCGCTGTTGCGCGAAGCGGCGGTGCACGCCTGGTCCGTGGATCTTCCGGCCACGCCTGATTTCAAGGAACGCCGGACCGGGGTCACCGTTCCCGGCCACCTCGCGCCCGGTTTCTACTTCGTCCTGGCCAGCCGCCGCGCGGATTTTGCCGAGGACGAGAACGAGGTGACCTACTCGCCCTTCTGGGTCAGCGACCTCGCGCTCGTCGTGCAGACGCGCGGCATCGCCTTCGACGGTTGGGTGCTGGACGCCGAGCGCGGCACGCCGGTGGCGGGTGCCAAAGTGGAAAGCTGGTACCTCGACGAGACCGGCCAGCGCCGGCCGCATCCCGCGACGACCACCGACGCGAACGGCGCGTTCACTTTTGCCGCCGCGACCTCGGAGCGCGGTGCGCGCGGGCATCTCTTCAAGGCAACGCTGGGTTCACGCGTGATTGCCACCGGCTCGGACCTTGCCGCCTACGGGTTCGGCGAGCCACCCGGGGTCGTCGAGCAGACGCTTTTCTTCACCGACCGCGCCCTGTACCGCCCCGGACAAAACATCCACTAC
>CAZYJB010000237.1:0-6603 GCA_964647675.1 uncultured Verrucomicrobiota bacterium
AGGCGCCGATGGCTCCCTTGCCAGGAGCCTTCGGAATGGGGTCGGCGGTGGGATCACTGAACGCGAGGAGCACCTGCTCGGCGCGCGTGGGATCCTGAGACGCGAGGTGTTGCAAGGCGGCGCGAAAGGCGTCGAGGCGGAAGTCGGACTCGCCTGCCGCGCGTTGCACGCGGTCCAGGAAGGCGGCGATCTCGATGAGCTTGCACCGCGCATCGAGGAAGTAGAGGTCGAGGACCTGGGTGCGGTTCAGGTTCGAGATCATGTCGGGCACGACTTTAGGCTGTGAGGGCGGGGTCTCAATGCCGGAGTCAAATCCTGGAAAAAGGATCGAGGGACGGGCTGGAATCTGGCGTATTGAGGGTGGGCGCGGACCCGAAGGCCGACGGTGAGAAAAGTCGGCTGGCGAGGTTCGACCTCATCCGCGGTGGACGATGGATCGGGTGTGCGGGTGGATCAGGAAGCGGACCGGCCATGAACGAGACAAACCGGAACACGGAGGACAGCCGGCTGGGGCGCCTGTTGCGGACCTGGCGGGTGGAAGCGGAAGTCCCGCCACGCTTTGCGGAGGGCGTCTGGCGCCGCATCGAGCGTGAGGAAGGCCGCGCGGACCCCGCGCCGGCCGGCTGGTGGCGGTGGCTGAGCGGCCTCGCCGAGGCGGCGGTACGCCCCAGCTTTGTGGCGGGTTACCTCGCCCTCGTTCTCCTGCTGGGGGCGGGTGCGGGGTTCGTCAGCGGCCACGCCCGGTCCCGGGGAGCCGAAGGCGATCTGAAAGGCCGTTATGTCCAGTCTGTCGACCCCTTCTTCGCCAGTGCGCGCTGACCCCCCGGGATCGGCCGGGTTGAAGCGCCTGTGGCTGCTGGCGGCGGCCGGCCTGGGTGTGGCGCTGCTGGCGTTCGGGCTCGTGTACTGGCTGCAGACACGGTCGACGCGGACGTTGCTGCGTGCGCCGGAGGGCGAGCTGGCCTGGCTGCGGCGGGAGTTTTCCCTGAGCGACGACCAGTTCGCGCGCGTCGCATCGCTGCACAAGGAATACCGGCCGACCTGCGGCGCCTTGTGCGGCCGCATAGCCGAGCAAAACGGGAAGCTCCAGGCGGCGGTCATGGCCACCAATCGTGTGACGCCGGAGATCGAACGCCTGGTGGCGGAGACCGGCCGGGTGCGGGACGAATGCCGGGCCGCGATGCTCACGCACCTTTACCAGGTGGCCAGCGTGTACCCGAGCCTCTTTGCTCTGCACGCGATGCCGCCCGAGGCGGGCCGGCGCTACCTGGATCTCATGCTTCAGGCGACATGCGTGGTGGAGAATGCGCGGACCGTGGAGGCGGTGCATGCGGATGGGAGCGCCCCCGGCGGCGGCCACCATGGCCATTGACCCCGAGATCGAACGGGATCGCCAGGCCATGCGCCGCCTGGCCGAGGGACACGAGGCCGCGCTCGATGAGCTGATGGAATGCCATGCCGGGCGGCTGTGTGGCTACCTGAAGCGCGTGCTCGACAGCGACGAGGATGCCGAAGATCTGGCGCAGGAAGTCTTCGTGCGCGTCTACCAGCACCGCGCGCGCTACGACCCGGCCCGACCCTTTGCCGCATGGCTCTATGCGATCGCCGGCAATCTCGTGCGCGACCGGTTCCGATGGCGATCGCGCCACGCCGAGGTGTCGCTCGAGGCGTTGTCGGGAGAGGGAGGCGAGGCGCCCGTGATCTCCCCGACCGGTCCAGCGGTAGCGACCGTTCAAGGACCCGATGGCGAACTGGTGCGCGGCGAGGAGGCGGGCGCCGTGCGCGACGCGGTGCGTGCCCTGCCGCCCGATCTGCGCGAGGTCCTGGTCCTGAGTGAGTTCGAAGAGCGCACCCACCAGGAGATCGGCGAGATCCTGGGATGCACCGCCAAGGCGGTGGAGATGAAGCTGTACCGCGCGCGCGGGGTGCTGAAGAAGCGCCTGGCGAAGTGGCTCTCGTAGCCGCCGCCGTGCAGGCGGCGCTCACTTGCCTCGGCAACCCAGTTCACGAAAGCGAGTCGGCGCAGCCTGACGGCCGCGGCTACGAGGACGGGGGTTGGTGTCCCACCGACAGCCCGGAGTAAGTGGTGGCCGGAGCAGTCGAGCCTCCGTCCAAAAAAACGGCGAGGGTTTTCTCCGGGGTTGTCGTAGAACCCTGTGAACGGGCTCGCCGGACGGTCCCAGGACCTTTCCAGCGTTGGACCCTGCCGGACGAACCAGACTCACTCAATACAACGAGAATCGATGAAAACTCTGCTGCAACGGATCGCAATGACGACCGCGCTGGGCGCGGCGCTGGTGGCGGGCCTGACCGCCGTGAACGCCGCGGACAAGAAGTTCACGCTGAAGACCAAGCCGTACCCGCTCGAGGTGTGCCCGGTGTCGGACGAAAAGCTCGGCTCGATGGGTGACCCCGTCGTGATCGTCGAGGGCTCCCAGGAGGTCCAGCTGTGCTGCAAGAGCTGCAGGAAGGACTTCGACAAGAACAAGGAGGCGCACCTCAAGAAGATCGATGCCGCCTGGAAAAAGGTGAAGGCCTACCCGGGCACGACCTGCATCGTCTCCGACGAACCGCTCGAGGCGGAGAAGGCTGTGGGTGTGGTGGCCGAGGGGCGCGAGTTCGCCTTCTGCTGCAAGAACTGCGTGAAGGATTTCAAGAAGGACACGGCCAAGTTCGTGAAGAAGTTCGACGCCCTGGCGAAGAAATAGGGCGCCGCCGGATTCCGCTCGAGGACACCCGCGCCCGCACGGGGCGTGGGAGTCTTGCGCGGCAGCCCGGATCGGTCTCCGGCCACACCCAATCCCCAACCCGCATGCGCTGGTTCACCGCCCTCTGGTTGATGCTGGCTGTCGTCCTTTCCGGGACGGACCGCGGCGCGTGGGCGATGCCGGCCGCGGTGAGCGGACAGGATTCGCACGGAGTGGCCTGCCGATGTTGCGACTGCGGGGGGAGCGCGTGCTGTGTGCGGCCGTCGGAGACGCCGCGGACGGCCGCTCCCCTGCCGGCGATGCCCGCGCGGGGTGTCCCGGCCGATGAATGGAGTTCTGCCCCTGCGTTTCTGTCGGAGCCGTCCCCGGCCGTTCGGCCTGGATCCGATGCGGACGCTTCCCAGCCTGCCGGGACCTCCTGGCGCCTGTCGCCAGGAGGCCGCAGGCTTCCCTTGTTTCTGAGTGGCTGTGTCCTGCTGATCTGAGCGATCGATCCCTCCCAGGTGCGGTGTGCCCGGTTACCGGGAGCCCCGTGCCATGATTCCAGTGTGCCGCGCGCGGGTGCGGCACGGCGGAGTGGAAGACAACCTCGATCGGATGGACCAGCGATGAAGACCTTTTCTTGGAAGTGGACGGCCGTTCTTACCCTGATTGCGGCGGGAATGGGGTCGACCGGGCGCGGAGCGTTGGCGCAGGAGTCTGCGCGGCAGGCCATCACCCCGGAGTTTTTGACCGGCCTCGTGACCGAGGCGGAATCCCGTCACCCGGGATTACGCGCGGCGGATCTTCGTTCACGTGCGGCAGCCAGTGCCGTGCGTGGCGTGCGCGTGTGGGAAGACCCGATGTTCCGCCTGGGTGGCGTGGTGGGGGCGGACCCGGGTCCCGACCTGGAGATGGAAGGCGACCTGGTTTACGAGCTGGAGCAGCCGCTGCCGCTCTTTGGCAAGGCGCGCGCGATGCGCCGGGAAGCCGAAGCGGAGGAGGGAACGCAAAGCGCCTCGCGAGACTACCAGTTCCAGATCCTGCGCCGCTCGGTGGTGCAATCGGTGCTGCGGCTCGCGTTGTCCGGGCGCGAGGTGGAGATCGGCGACGAGGATCTGGCGCTGGTGGATCGCATGACCACCTTCGCGCGCGAACGCCAGAAGGCGGGAATCGACACCACGCTCGACCTGCTGCGGTTGGAGTCGGAGCGCGAGCGACGTGAACAGGCCCTGGCGGCGAAGCGGCTCGAGCGCGACTTCGAGAGCAGCTCACTCAACCTGATGCTGGGCCGGCCCGCCGAGGCGCCGTGGCCCGTGTTCGAG
The DNA here is from genome assembly GCA_964647675.1 of uncultured Verrucomicrobiota bacterium. Taxonomy (GTDB): domain Bacteria; phylum Verrucomicrobiota; class Verrucomicrobiia; order Limisphaerales; family CAIMTB01; genus CAIMTB01. The sequence continues at coordinate 4,013 of CAZYJB010000237.1, forward strand.
ATGCCATCCACGGTGGGCGGGATTCCCTGGACCGAGGCATTGGTCGCGCTGGGTGTGCGCAATGAGCCGCGCCTGAGCCTGATGCGGCGTGAGATCGATCGCGCGGAGGCGGGTGTGGAGGTCACGCGGCGTTTACGCTACCCGCAGGTCACCGCCGGAATCGAGGGCCGGCAGTGGAGCGGCTCCGGAGCGTTCCGTGAAGGCATGTTCACCGTCGGCCTGTCGCTGCCCTGGTTCAACCGGAGTCGGTATCGCGCAGACCTCGACCGCGACACGGCGCGGGCGGATGCGGTGCGCGCGGAAGTGGAGGACTACGAGCGCGAGGTCCGCCGCGAGCTGTTCCGTGTCTGGTCAAAGGTCGAATCGGCGCGGCGCGAATCGGAGCTGTATCGGGACCGTCTCGTGCCGCGTGCCGAGCTGGCCGTTTCCACCGCAATGTCCGGCTGGACCGCAGGGCGGGTCATGTTCCTCGACGTGATGGAGGCGCGCCGCATGCTTTCCGAGGCGCGTCTGATGCAGGCCCGCGCCGTGCACGAGCAGCACCAGATGATCGCGGAGCTGGTGACCTGCTGCGGCGTGGGTGACCTCGACTCGCTGGTCATGCTGGGTGTGGAAGTGAAACCCGAGGCGCGCTGAGTCGGCACGCCTCCTCTCCCCTTTTGAATCTCATGAAGACTTTCCTTTGGATCGTGGTGGCGATTGCGGCCGCCGTGGCGGGCTGGCGGCTGGGCCGCGGGAGCTTGCACCCGTCGGGTCAGGCGCCGGCGGCCCAGGACGCGGAACGCCGGGTGCGGTTCTATCAGTCCGCCATGCACCCCTGGATCAAATCGGACCGCCCCGGGTCCTGCACGATCTGCGGCATGGCGCTCACTCCGGTCTTCGAAGGCGAATCCGGCATCGCGGTGCAGGACGGCGTGGTCTCCCTGGCCTCCAACGCCATCACGGTGCTGCACGTGCGCTCGGCCGAGGTGGAACGCGGCACGCTGGTGCGCACGCTGCGCGTGGCCGGGATCGTCGATGACGATGACTCGCGGCACCGGATCCTGGCGGCGTCCGTGGGCGGACGGCTCGAGGAACTCTTTGTGCCCTCCGTGGGCACCGAAGTGACCGCCGGCCAACCCCTGGCGCGGTTCTACAGTCCGATGCTGCTCGAGGCGGAACGCCAGTATGTCGCCATGGTGAAGGGAACGACCGCGGGCACGTCGGACGCTTCGTCGCTGCGGGAGTCGGCGGCCCTGCGCCTGCGTCAGCTCGGACTCACTCCAGCCCAGATCGAGGCGTTGCCCGCGCGCGAGGCCGGCCAATGGCTTTCGGACATCGTGGCGCCGGCCTCCGGCACCGTGGTCGAGCGATTTGTCTATCCAGGGCAGTACGTGATGGAAGGCGAGAAGCTCTTCGAGATCGCCGATCTGGGGACGATGTGGTTCCAGTTCGAAGCCTACGAACAGGACCTGCCCTGGCTCAGCGTGGGACAGGAAGTCGAGGTTCGCTCACCGTCGCTGCCCGGACGTTCGCTGAAGGCCCCCATTCGCTTCGTCGACCCGAACCTGTCAGAGATGACGCGCAGCACGAAGGTGCGCGTGGAGCTCGAGAATCCCAGGGTGGTCGAAGGCGGGGTGACGAACCGCCTCCTCAAGCACCGGCTCTATGCCGAAGGCCTCGTCCGCGTGGAGGCGACGAATGTCGTGCTCGTGCCGCGGTCGGCCGTGCTGTCGCCGTCGGCGCGTGCCGTGGTCTATATCGACCGCGGCAGCGGCGCCTACGAGCAGCGCGAAGTGCGGCTCGGGCGCTTCGGCGATGGCGCGTACGAGGTGCTGGGCGGACTCGAGCCCGGCGAGCGCGTGGTGGTGAACGGCAACCTGATGATCGACGCGCAGGCGCAATTGAACCAGTCGGTGTCCGAGTCCCCCGTCGAAACGGTCGCCGCGCCCGCTGCGCCCTCGACACTGCCTGAACCGGCCGCCGCGTCCTTGCGAGCCTTCCTGACCGAGGCGGATGCGCTGCGCGCCACTCTCGCCGCCGACGATCTCGCGGCGTACCGGACGCGGATCAGCACGGTGGTGACGCGGGGGGATGCCCTGCGCGCAGCGTTGGCAGAAGTCAGCGAAGCGACCTCGTGGCGCGATCGCGTGCTCACGGATGCGGTGGTCCAGCCGGCGGACCTGCGTGAAGCGCGTCGCGATTTCCATCGGCTGAACACCGCGTGGCTCGAATTGGCCAAGGCGGGGCGCACCGCGCTTCCCGATCTCGCCGGTCTCAAGATCTACCAGTGTCCGATGACCTCGGAGGCGTTCGAGGGCGCACCGCGCCGCGCACAGTGGTTCCAGCTCGGAGCGCCGCTGCGGAACCCGTGGTTCGGCGCGTCGATGATCGACTGCGGGAGCGAGGTGAAGCCGTGATCGCGCGACTCATCGAGTTCTCGCTGCGCAATCGGTTTCTCGTGTTGTGCGCGCTGCTGCTGCTGGTGGCCTGGGGCGGCAAGGCGGTGTTCTCCACGCCCGTCGACGCCATCCCCGATCTCTCGGAGAACCAGGTGAAAGACCGGCCGCCCGATAATTTCCGCCATCCCCATATTGGGTGAGGCCGCCTTG
>CAZYJB010000238.1:0-6601 GCA_964647675.1 uncultured Verrucomicrobiota bacterium
CGGGCGGGCGTCGAGGTGTGGGCATCGCAGAGGTTCGGCATCGTTGTCGGATTCATGATCCGAGTGCGGGCGACAGGATTGGGGCGGGAGGGCAGGGGATGACGATGGGAGATCAGGGCGCCAGCGAGAGTGGCTGGCCGACTCCCCGGTACCGATCCGGGTGGCAGGTGAGGATGAGGATCTGGAGCCGCTCTGCCTGGGTGCCGAGGACGTCGAGCACGCGCTCCTGACGCGTGGGATCGGTGTTCACCAGGACATCGTCGAGGATGAGAACCTGCGGTTCGTCGGTGGCGAGTTCCTGCGCGACGGCGAGGCGCAGGCAGAGAAGCAACTGCTCCTTGGCACCCTGGGAGAGTTGGTCGAAGGCGTGGACCTCCTCCCGGGATCGGCCGATGCCGCTGATCTGGAGACGTTCATCGAGGAAGACCCGGCGCGTGGTGTCGGCGGTGAGTTCGGCGAAAGCCGCGGTGAGGCGGTTCTCCAGCGGAGTGAGTACGGCCCGGGTGGCGGATTGCTTGCGATGTTCGATCAGGTCGTGCGCGACGCGCGCGCACCAGGCCTGCTCGCGGGCGGCGTCGCGGCGGAGAAGCGCCTCCGCCCTCTTCTCTTCCAGTTCCGTTTCGCGCGAGTAGAGGCCCTGTCCGCCGAGGGTCTGGAGAATCGCCTTGGCCTGGTCGCGGTCCGTGCGGCGCGCCTGGAGTTCGTTGGCGATCTGCTGGAGCGAAGCGGCGGCGCGCTTGTTGCGGTCGGGAAGCTTCTCGAAATCGGGCGGGAGCTCCCTTTCGGTGGCGACCACGCGAGCCTCGGCCTCGGCGAAAGCGATCTGCGCGGACGTCTTGGCGGCGTCGATGCCTTCCGGATAACGACCGCCGAGGTCCTTGATCTGAGCTTCGAGGATGCGGAGGCGCGATTCCTGTTCGGCGGCGAGCTTGGTTGCGTCGTGCGCGGCCTGGACGGCGATGCGCTCGCCGGCGCGGAGTTCAGTGAGTTTCTGGTTGAATTCGGCGAGGGATTTCTCAGCGGCGGGAACCGACTCGCCGTGGGTGGCCTCGGCGCTCTCCAGATCGGTGAGGGTGAACGCCTGCTCGGCCGCGGAGGGGGTCAACGAGTGGGCGAGAATCTCGGCGCGACGGACTGCGGCAGCCGCCGCAGCGCGCAGAGTTTCCAGGGATTCGTGCTCGCCGAGATGCGGGGTCAGCGCGGTGGTCGCGACCTTGATCTGAGCATCGAGTTCTTTGCGGGTCGTGACGGCCTCACGGGCCGCTTCCAGAGACGGGACACCGGCGCTTTGCAGCCCCTCGGCAAGCGTGGCCTCGGACTGAGCGAGGTCCGCGGCGGCGGTCTGTGCGTCGTGGGATCCGGAGCGCACGACGACCTGGCCCCAGCCCGAGAGATGCAGGGCGAGGGAACGCGGGCTTTGCACGCGATAGGGGGTTCGAGCGGGAAGGTCGACGCGGCGGGCGGGTGAACCCGAGCCGTCGTCCGAAGATAGGGTGGTGTCGACGTCCGGGGTCAGCTCGACCGTGAGTCCGAGGGCATGGAGTTGCGCGCGAAGGGTCCGGATGGCGTCGGCGTGTTCCTCGAGCTTTCGTAGCTTCGCCGTGGTGAGCGACGGCACGGCGGCGCGTCGGGCTTCGAGGGCGGCGATCTCGGCAGTGGCCGCTTCGGCCCTGGCGACTTGCCGGACCAGCGCCTCGGCGGCGGCGGTGGTGTGCCGGAGTTTGAGGAGGGATTGAACGCGCTGCAGGGCGGCGCGCAGCGAATTCAAATGGGCTTCGAACCTGGGCTGCTCGGATTGCGCGAGATCGAGATGGGCGCGGACCTTGGCGAGGGACAGCTCGGCGGAACGGGCGTCGGTGCGGGCTTGAGCGAGGGCGGATTGGGTGCCGGTCTGCTCGCGGTGAAGCCGGGTGAAGGTATCGGCGTCGGTCACGAGCGCCGCCAGGCGATCCCGGGCCGTCGCGAGGGCCTGGCGGCGCGCGTCGAGTTCGCCGCGGAGGCGTTCGGTGGCGAGGGCCTGCTCGCGGAGGACGTTCGCGGCAGCGCTGCGCTCGGCGAGTTCCTTCTCCAATCGGACGACCTCGGCATCACTTTGCTGGAAGCGGCGGTGGGTTTCGTCCAGTTCGGTGCGCGTGCAGCGGAGCCCGGCGAGAGCGTCATCGAGAGCGGCGAGATCATCTTCGGCGGCGCGGAGGGGTCCGCCGGCGCGCGGCTGGCCGTTGGCGGTGATGAGGGTCGTGGCGACCGAGGCGAGGTGGGCGCGAACCTGCTCGATGACGGGATCGAGCTCGACGCGGGCGAGACGGGCGCGAATGCGGTGGCCGACCTCGGGATCGTCGAGTCCCGGCCAGGCGGCGGGTTCGCCCTGGCGCGCCCAAAGGAACCCCAGGAATCCCCAGTGCTCGGGCTTGGTGGCCCCGCGTCCGGGCAGAGCGGACTGGAGAAGGGACTGCACGCGCTGGTCCGCAGCGTCGGCCTCGGCGATGAGTTCCCACGCGTCGGCGCGAAGCTGATGCAGCCGGCTCTCGGGTCGTTGGAGGAATGCTTTGGCAATTCGAAAGCGCCCGGCGCGGGTTTCAAACTCGACCGACACGCCCGGGGTGAGGGCCGTTCCCGCGGGTTGCAGGGCCTTGAGTTCCTCGGACCGGGAGGTGTGGCGGTCGAACAGGGCGCGGGCGGCGGCGTGGAGCGCGGTGGTTTTCCCGGATTCGTTGGGGGCGGCGAGAACGTTGAGGCCGCGGGCGAAGGGGCCGATCCGGACCGACTCGCGGAACCGGCCCACGTGGGTGAGTTCGAGGGCGTGCAGGATCACGGAGCCACCTCCCGCAAGGTCTGGAAGAGAGTGTGACGGAGGCGGGCGAACCACTCGGGCGTGAGTTGGGTCAGTTCAATCCTGGCGGGGGCGAGCAGCGCCTGGGCCTCGGTCAGGGTGAGCAGCGAGGCGGATTCGCGGGGCTCGCCGACGATCCCGGGCGCGGTCGAAACCGGAGGCGAGCCGCAAGCAAAGGTCTCGAGGCGGTCGATGTCGGCGAGGACCTGGGCGAGAATCGGGTGGCGGGACCGAAGGTCCGCGAGCTCGATGGGGCTGAGCGCGACGCGGGTGTCATCGCGCAGTTGGCCGATGAGAAAGGGCGCGAGGGCCGTGGTGAGCCAGTCGCGAGTTCCCGCAAGATCGGCAGGCGACGCGGTGCCGGTCAGGGTGACGCGAAGGACCGTGCGGGCCGCCGCGGGTGCGAGTTCGGCAAGCGCGGCGGCGAGGGCCGCTCGGGACGCTTCCTGACCGAGGAAATCGAAGGTCAAGGCGCGCCACGTCAGCGAGGCGACGGCGACCTTCTGCACTCGGGGGGGGTGGTCGGGCGCATCGATCTCGACCAGGGCGACGGACCCACTGTCGTCACTGCCGAAGCGGTCAGGCTCGGGTGTTCCCGGCATCACGATCCGGCCGCCGTCGATGTCGGCCAGCCAGTTGTGCCAATGCCCGATGGCGAGGTAGTCGAGACCGGCGCGGGTCGCCGCATGGAGTGCGATGGGGAAGTCGTTGGGTTGGTGCTTGGATTCGATGGCCAGCGCGCCGTGGGTGATTCCAATCTTGATGACGTCGGCGGGAAGGCTGGCGGCGAGTTCGACGAGTTTCAGGCTGGGATCGGTCGTCGATTGCTTCTGCTGAAGCGGTGCGGCCAGGAGGCGCGCGCCGCCGCCAAGATCGACGACTCCGGCTTCGCGGAGGACGTGGACATGGGCCGGGGCATCGAGGAACGACTTCCGCTGCCAGACCGAATCCGGGCCTGAATGGGGATCGTGGTTGCCCGGAAGGATATGAATGGGGAAAGCGGTGTGGGCGCGGAATAGCTCGAGCACCGCGGACACCAAGGCGTCATCGACCTGGTTGTCCTCGAAGAGATCGCCGGCGATCAGAAACGCGTCGACTCCCCTGCGGACGCCCAGTGCGAGGGTTTTCTCCAGGGTGGCAAGGCGGGCTGCGCGTAGTTTGGCTGACGAGGCGCCGAACTGGGAGAGGCGGGCGCCGAGCTGCCAGTCTGCCGAGTGGAGGAATCGAATCATTGCGGGTCGAGCGCTGGAGTGTGATGGGAGTCAGCAATGGCCCAGGGCGCCGGGTCTTGCTCCCAAAACATGGCACGCACGTCAACGACGTCGCGAGTTGTTGACATCGTGAATACGGCGCGCGCCGGTGCCTCGTGCCCTACTGGATGGAAATGAAATGGCCGCAGACGAGGCGTCAGGGCGCTTCGATGAGCCGGGCGAATACCGGGCTCCCGGTGATCGGCTCGCCACGCATCGCATCCTGTGCTCTCAATGCCGCGACGTCAGTGGTGATGGTAAACGAGTGGTTGCCGTCGGCGATCCGACGGCCGGTGCTTCCCGTGTCTTCCGCTGGTCGGAAAGCGGCGGGTTTGAGGATCTCGGCAACTACGATTCCGCGGGCTTCGTGCACGTGCGTTCCGTTTCGCACGACGGCGAGGCATTCGCAGGTCAACTCGGGTCTCCAATGAAGGAGGGTGAATGGGTGTTTCCGTATCGTGGCTATCGATGGTCTTCCCTGACGTCCTTCGAACCCTTGTTATCCATGGAGGGCGCCAGCGACGGATCGCGATTGCTCGGAACAGCATATGAGACGAACGCACTGGCGCGAGCGAGGGACGGATCGCGGTGACCGACGACCTCGCCACCAGTCCTGCGTTTACGCCCACCCCGGTCACGATTCGTTCCGCGGTCGCCCTCGTGATGGAAACCAAGATCGGACCCACTTACCGATTTGAACAGTCCACCAACGGAACGGACTGGGTCGCCCTGGAATCCGCATTCATCGGCAATGGCCCGCCAGATTCGAGGCGTCGAGTTTCCGGTCGACTTGGTCAGGCATGGCTATCATCCCTTCCAGCCCTCCCATTGGGTCACGCACCTTTCGGCTGACGGTCGAGTGGCGGTCGGACTCGAGGTTGAGCGACTTCCGGGTCGCGTCCGAGCGGTGCATCCGTTTCGTTGGACGGGATCCGGTGGCGCGGTGCGGTTGCCCATGATTCCCGGAAGGAAAGGGAACTATGATCACCTCCAAGCCAGCGACGACGGCGGGATCGTCTGGGGCATCCTGGACGAGGGATCCCCCTCACTCCCCAGGGTGGGAGGAGCCTTTTTCGTTGGACCGCCGCCTCGGGCCAGAATCGGATCGTGAGCCCGCCAGCGGAGTTTATCGACAACGGGGTGATTTCGGACGACGGCTTGGTAGTCGCGGGCTCATGCAATGGGGGAACCAGCAACTACCGATGGTCGGCGGAGGGAGGGTTCGAGCGCTTGCCGCGGGCAATGCAGATCCTGAGCCTGACTTCGGATGGGCGGACACTGCTCGGCCTGGATCTGGCGAGAGGGACAGGGGTTTCGGTGGGTCGAGGCCGAGTTTGAGGCGCTGGGCATACCTTCCGAGCCTGCTACTACGGGCCAGGGACTCGGAGTCTCGCGTGACGGAAGGACGATTCTCGGGGGATCGGTGCTCACGCCGCCCTTGAGGGGTGGTCGCAGCGGAGAGGGTACATGGCGTCTCCCTAATCCCGTTAATCCGGCTGATCCACTCCCTCACAATTGGCGAGCCGATGGTGCCGTCGACGTGCAAGCGTTTTGTCGCGCGAGTCTCCCGGATGGATCACCCGTGAAGAGTGGGGTAGGTAGGTGCATGCGTCGCGTTCGCGTACTCCCCCGTCTCCGGATTGTGTGCGGCAAGCGGAGCCGCCTGTGGGCCGGGGCGTTCCTGCTTGGGATCGTGGCGGCCATCGGAATCGGTTGTCGAACGGACGCGCCCGCATCCGCTTCGCCGTCCTCAGGGGGCGACCGCGCAGCGGCGGTCGCGGAGGGGAAGATGGTGTCGTTCCTTGGTCCGGCCCGATTGGAGCGCCAGCGGCTTTTCGCGACGGATCGTTTTCCCAACGTGGTCGTGGCCACGGATGGTTCGGTGCTGGCGTTCTGGAACGGTCTTACGGTTCGTCGCAGCGTGGACGGGGGTGCCACCTGGGGATCCGAGGTTTCGGTGGGGAAGGGGTTCATGGGCGGCGTCGTCGTCGTGGATGAACTTCGCGGCACGGTGTTCGCCTTCGCCGAGGCTGCGCATCCGCCGGCGGCGGTGTCCGTGTTTCGCTCGCGCGATCATGGCCAGACCTGGGAGGCGCATGACGTGATCATTCGGCCGGATCGCCTGGGGAACCAGCCGTCGATGCACATGAACGAACACGGCATCACGTTGCGGCGTGGTCCGCACGCCGGGCGTCTGGTTCGCGCGACGCGTTGGTATGCCGGGGCGAACGAGCGCAGCCGCTGGCCGCAGCATTACACGTCCGCGATGTACAGCGACGACGGCGGGAGCACCTGGCAGGCCAGCGATCCGTTTCCGGCGATGGGCACCGGCGAGGCCGCCTTGGTCGAGCTGTCCGATGGTCGCATCTACTACAATTCACGCCGGCATTGGGCGCCGCCGGGTCCATCCCCACCCCGTCGTCGGCGACCGAGATTTCGAAGCCCTCCGGCGTCCGGCGCAGGCCCACGCGGATGCGCCCCGGCACGCCCTCGCGAAAGGCGTGGCGCAGGGCGTTGTTCA
>CAZYJB010000239.1:0-6599 GCA_964647675.1 uncultured Verrucomicrobiota bacterium
ACGAATCTCTTCAGCGAGGTGCAGTTGCGTCCCACCACTGCGCGCACGGTGCAGGGGGTGCCGCAGACGCAGTGGAGTTTCACCTGCCGGATCCTGCGCCAGGAGATCTGAGTCATGCTGCGCTTCTTCGATCGCCTCAATCTTTCGCCCGCGGAGCGCCGCCTGGTCGTGATCATTCTCGTGATCGCGGTGGTGGTCCTGAACTACTGGCTCATCTGGCCACGCTTCGGCGACTTCCAGACCGTGACCAACGAGTACAAGGCGCTGGCCAGGAAGAAGGCGGCCTTCGAGGCCGAGATCGCCCGGCGCCCGATGTATGAGCTGAACCTCAGAAAGCTCCAGGAGGCCGGGTCCGTCCTGCCCGCCGGTGAGGAACGCATCCAGTTCCGCACCGACATGGAACGCACCGCGCGCGAGGTCGGGCTTTCCGTGCGCACGTGGGGCGAGGTGCTGCCCGAGCGCGCCACCGGAACCACGGCGGCGACCAACGCCTTTTTCGAGGCGATCAGCCTTTCGATGAGCCAGGTCTTGGGGACCGAGGCGCAGTTCGTCGACTTCCTCTACCGCGTCGGCGCCAGCAACTCGACCATCCGCGTGAAGGAACTGAACCTCGTGCCGGGCAACTTCGACGCGCGCGCGCAGGGAAAGACCAATCTCGTCGGGACGCTGAAGCTCGTTGCCAGCATCCCGAAGGCGCCGCCCAAGGGCGCTCCGGCCGCAGCCGGCGGTCCGGTGACGACCGCCCCCGTCAGCAATGCGGCCTCGCGCGCGGCGGGTGCCATTGCCGCGGCGCGCGGCCAGAGCAATGCCACGATCTCGTCGACGGCGCCGCGGGCGGCGTCACCGACCAACTCGACTTCCCCTCCCAAGCCGGCGGTCCGTCCGGCGCCATGAACCAGCCTATGCGCTCCTCCTTCAACATGCCGGGCGTCGACGCGACGGGGCCGCAATCGGATCCGCTGCGGCGGATCGCGTGCGTCCTTCGATCGGTCGGCGCGGCGGGACTGACCCTGATCGCGGTTGCCTCGGGTGTGGCCTTGGCCCAACCGCCCGCGCCGCCGCCCGGTGCGCCGGCGGTGGGCGGGGCCCAGCCTCCGGGTGCCACGCCGACGGTGCGACCGATCCAGACGCGTTTGCGCGGCAATGCGACGCCGCCCGGTCCGGGCGCCGCGGTTCCCGCCTTGGCTGCGCCGGGTTCCGCCGCCGGTTCGTCCACCAATGCCCCGGTCGAAGGCGAGCCCAGCATGACGCCGGAGGAGGCCGCCGAGCTGTCCGATGACGATCTCGTCACCTTGAACCTGCCGAACGCACCGCTGGAGACCGCGCTGGATCTCTACTCCGGCCTGGTGCGGCGCGTGCTGCTGCGTCCGCCGCAGCTCGCCGGAGGACCGATCAATCTGAAGTTCGAGGACCTGACGCGCACGGAGGCGATCGAGGCCATGAACGCCGTGCTGGCGCTGAACAACATCTCGGTCATTCCCGTGGGCGAGAAGTTCGTGAAGGTCGTGCCGTCCCAGCAGGCGGTGCAGGAGGGCGCGAAATCGGACGAGAATCCCGCCGAGACGTATTCCGAACTCGGCCAGTTCATCACCAAGCTCATCAAGGTCACCAAGATCAAGCCGGGCGACATCGCGCAGGCGGTCCAGCAGTTCGCCTCGGGCAAGGTGCAGAATCCGGTGCTCGTCTTCGACGACCAGAATTTCTTCATCGTGCGCGACATGGCGGCCAACGTGAAACGCATGGCCGAGCTCATCAAGGAACTCGATGTCACGCCCGAGCTGGATTACAAACTGGAGGTCATTCCCATCCGCTACGGCAAGGTCGACGAGATCTACGACACGCTGAACAGCGTGGTCACGGGCTCGCCCTCCTCCGGCGCTGGAAGGCAGTCCAACCGTGCCAGCGGATTCCGGTCCGGCACCACCGGCACCACGGGCACGGGCGCAACCGGCGTCAATTCGCCGTTCTCGCCGCAGCAGACGGGGACCGCTGCAAACCGCACCACCGGCATGACCAGCCCGGGGGGAGCGCGCAGCACGTTCGCGGATCGCCTGCGCCAGGTGAGCAGCGCGGCCGTGGGTGGCGGCGGTGGCGCCCAATACAACCTGCTGGCCGACGCGCGCATCATCCCGGACATGCGTTCCAACTCCCTCCTCGTGTACGCCAACAAGGAGGACTTCAAGATGCTCACCAACATCGTCGCCAAGATCGACACCCTCCTCGCGCAGGTGCTCATCGAATCGATCATCCTCGAGGTCGGGCTCGAGAAGGGGAAGGACTTCGGCGTGAGCATGGCGCAGCGCCCGCAGCAGTTCGGCAACTGGGCCACCGCGGGCGGCTCGATCAACGACGCCAACCTGGCCACGAACCTCCTCGGCAATCTTTTCTCCAGCGGATTCAGCTATTTCGGGCAGTACCGCGACGACTTCTCCGTCGCGATCACCGCCATCGCCAACGATTCCAACGCGAAGGTCCTCGCGCGCCCGCGCATCCAGACCACTCACGCGCAGCCGGCGCAGTTCGAGATCGGCGATACCGTGCCCTACCCGCGCAGCAGTTCGCCGGCCTACGGCGGCGGCCTGGGTGGATCCTATCAGCCGTACACCACCTACGACGAGAAGGCCGTCACCACCCGTCTGGATGTGACGCCGTTCATTACCCCCGACGGCCTGGTCACGCTCGAAGTGTCGCAGGTCATCGATCAGCTCGGGCCCTCCGTGAAGGTCGGCCAGGACGAGGTGCCCACCATCCGCACGCGTTCGGCCTCGGCCGTCCTGTCGGTGCGCGATCGTGAGCCGGTCATCCTCGGCGGTTTCATCACCGACCGGCGCACCGAATCGAACAGCGGCGTGCCCTGGCTCAAGGACATCCCCGTCCTCGGCTGGGCCTTCCGCAGCAAAAGCGATTTCAAACAGCGGTCCGAGCTCATCGTGCTCATCCGCCCCACCATCCTGAACACGCCGGAGGAAGCGTCGCGCGTCGCCGAACTGGAACGGCGTTCCCTCCCCAACGCCGCGGCCACGATGCGGCAGATGCAGCGCGAGGAGGCCGAGATGGCCGAGCGCCTCGGCGTCACGCCCGGTTCGACCAACCAGCCGCCGGCCGAAGTGGAGAAGGAATCCAAGTCCAGCCGCCGCAGCCGCGCCAAGAAGAAGGAGTGACGGGCCGTTTGCCTGGCCGACGGCGCCCTCCTTCGATCGCCATTCCCAAGCACCCATCATGAAACTCACCTGGAAGGACCACGAGGAAGTCGCCTGGGCCCTGGCCGACAAGTTCCCGGACCAGGACCCGCTCAAGCTCAGCTTCCCGAAGCTGCACAAGATGATCTGCGAACTGGAGGATTTCGGGGACAAGCCGGAAGCCTCCAACGAGAAGGTCCTCGAGAACATCCAGATGGCCTGGTACGAGGAAAAGAAGTGAGGTCCCCCAGTCGGCGCGCGGCCCCCTCGCGCCAGCCAACCCGATCCGGATTCCGATCACGATGAAACAAGTCATTCGTCCCGCCCGCGCCGCCGCGCCGGTGGGACCGTATAGCCACGCCATGCGCACCGGTTCGCTGCTCTTCTGTTCCGGCCAGATCCCGATGGACCCCGCGACGGGCCAGTTGGTGCCCGGCGATGTCCGGGTGCAGACCGAGCGCGTGCTCGAGAACATCCGGATCATCCTCGAAGACCAGAAGCTCGGCTTCGGCAACGTCGTGAAGTGCACGGTGTTCATGACCGACCTCGCGGCCTTCGCGGAGATGAACGCGGTGTACGCACGCTATTTCACCGGTGATTTCCCGGCGCGCTCGACCGTGCAGGTGGCGGCGCTGCCGCGTGGCGCGGCCGTCGAAATCGAAGTGGTCGCCAGCTACGAGTGATCGCGTTCCTGCCGCCTGTTCCACGACTCATCCCAATCCCCGTCTTCATGGCTGCAAAGTCCGTCCAGGGTCGTCTCGCGAGGCTCGCCATGCTGGCCGGGTTGGTCCTCGCAACGGGATCGCGCGCAGGTGCCGAAGGCACGGTGTCCACGGCCAGCACCAGCGCCCTGGTCGAGGCGATCCGCGGCGGCGGCCTGGTCACGCTGACCTTCGCCGAGACGCTCATCGTCGTGGCGCCGCTGCTGATCACGGTGGACACCATGATCGTGGGCGCGGGGTCGGGCGGTCGCACGGTGACCCTGTCCGGCGGTGGCGTGCGGCGGGTGCTCGAAGTGCTGCCGGGCGTCCGCCTCGAGTTGTCCAACCTCGTGATCCGCGACGGGTTCGCCGTCACCGGCGCCGGCATCCGCAATGAAGGCACCCTCCTGGCCAGCAACGTGACCTTCGTCGCCTGCAAGGCGCGCGGGGCGGACGGGTTCGACGGGGCGCCGGGCGAAGATCGGCCGGGTGTGGGGAGCGACGGCGGGGGCGGGGCGGACGGCGGCGGGGGCGGGGGCGGCGCGGTTGAGAACCAGGGAGCGTCGCGGCTGGTGGACTGCGTCTTTCAGGGCAACCAGGCGCTCGGTGGCGCGGGTGGGAAGGGCGGCGACCGTGGACAGGGCGGCTTCCGGCTCGGGCGCGGTGGTGACGGCGGTCGTGGCGCGGCCGCGTGGGGCGGGGCGCTGTGGAACGCCGGGACCATGGAACTCGAACGCTGCCTGTTCACAGCCAACAGCGCGGAGGGCGGTGATGGAGGCGCGGGCGGGTCGGAGGCGGCAATCATCGGCGCCGGCCAGGGCGGGCCGGGGGCGGAGGGCGCCGGGGGCGCGGTGTTCAGCACGGGACACCTCACCGTGTCACAATCGTCGTTCGCCACCAACCTGGTCACGGGCGGCATCGGCGCGCGGGCGGGCGCACCGCTCGAAGTCATCGGGCGGGACGGCGCAACGGGCGGCGCCGCGCGCGGGGGGGCGATCGCCTTCTGGGGCGACGGCTGGATCGTCAACAGCACCTTCTTCACCAATCTCATGGCCGGGGGCAACGGCGGCGCCGGAGTTGCGGGCGGGTTCACCGCCGGGGATGGCGGCGCCGGGGGCGATGCATTGGGCGCGGCGCTGCACGTGCTGGGTGCGGCGGCGCTCACCAATGTCACGCTGGCGTGGAATGCCGGCACGAACGGCGTCGGCGGCGCGGCGGGTGGCACCGGCGGCGAGCAGGGCGCCGCGGGGCGTCGCGGCGGAAGTGCCATCGCCCTCGAGGAGAATGGCGCCGCGCGCGTGATCAACTCGATTCTCGCGGCTCACGATCTCGGCACCACGCACGGAAACGTCGTGGATGCGGGGGCCAACGTCTTCTCCGATGGCGGGCCCGTCGGCTCGGGACCGTACTCCGTGCGCTCGGCCGATCCTCACCTCGGCGAGTTCAAAGTCTGGACCCAGGGTCTGCCGGGGTTGATGCCGCTTCAGCTCAGTCCGGCCGTGGACCGCGCCGATCCTGACACGAGTCCGAAGGCGGACCAGCGAGGCATCGCGCGCCTGGATGGTCTGGGGCCCGATTCGGGCGCGATCGAGGCCGCCATCGCGCGATGGGCGTTGTCGGGTGCCATCCGTGCAGGTGGCGTGGGCCTGGCGGACGTTCCCGTTCGCGTGACCGCCACGGTGTCGGGAGTCGACCTCGCTTTCGAGGTGCGCTCGCTGGCGGATGGCAGCTTCCGGTTCCCGGATCTTCCGCCGGGCATCTACCTCGTGGTGCCCGGGGCGGACGGTGCGGGATTCAAACCGCCGCTGATGCAGGTGGGCCTGAGCGCGGAGGTGGGCAACGTGTTTTTCGAGCGCGTGGCGCCGACGTTGCACGCCACGCGCGACGCGGGCACGGGCCGCCTCGTCTTCACAGCGGATGCAGTTCCGCGTCGATCTTACGACCTGCAGGGCGGCGCGGAACTCCATCGTTGGGAAACCTTGGGTGTGGCGACTGCCGACGCCGCGGGCCGGGTGCGGGTGGAGTATCCCGCCGGCACGGAGGCGCGTGGCTTCTTCCGCCTTTCCGAGCGGTGAACGCGTTCCTCCGACGGCATCCTCGGTGGACGGCGCTCCTGGCCGTCTTCTTCGTCCTGCTGGCGGCTGCGGCAGCCTGGGTGGCGTGGCGCATGCGTGGACCGTACCGAGACTATCGCGTCGATGTGTCGCTCGTTTCGGGCGGTCCGGAGACCGCCGCCGAACGCCTGCAGGTCGGGGTCGGACTTCGCAACATCACGCCCGACCTCGAGGCCTTCGACTCGTGGCAGGACGTCGATCACAACAGCCGCTTCGAGCCCGAGAAAGGCGACACCTGGCAGGATCGGAATGGGAACGGCGACTTCGATTTCGTCTGGCTGGGCGGGTTCCATGCCAACCGGCCCGCGCAGGGAATTCAGGATCCACTGTGGGCGCGGGCGCTCGCGTTCCGGCATCGGTCCGCCACCGTGGCGCTGGTGTCGATCGATTGCGTCGGTCTGACGCATGAACGTTTCATCCGCGCACGCCTGGAACTCCGGAAGCGCGCGCCGCAGGTGGAGCACGTGGTCTTCAGCTCGACCCACACCCACAACAGCCCGGACACCATGGGCATCTGGAGCCATCGGCCGTTGCCATCGAAATTCAACGAGGCCTACGTCGACTGGCTTATGGACCGCTCGGTCGAAGCCGTGCTCGACGCCGTG
>CAZYJB010000240.1:0-6597 GCA_964647675.1 uncultured Verrucomicrobiota bacterium
GGCGCCGTCAGCCAGGCGCAGACTTCCCCTGCGGTCGATCCATTGACCCTCGAACAAGCCCTAGTCCTCGCCGAGCGAAACCACCCCAGCCTCGTCGAGGCGGGCGCGCTGATCCGAGCGGCCGAAGGTCGGGTGCAACAAGCGGGTGTCCTTCCCAATCCGGAAGCCATCGCCCGGATGGAGAACGCGCCCTTCCGGGGAAAGACAACGGGGAATGCGGACTATCTGGCCGGCGTTGGGGTCACGATCCCCCTGGGGAACCGCCGTGAGCAGGCGACGCGGGTCGAGGACCTCGACCGCCAGCGCCTCGGATTCGAAGCCGGCGGGAAGCGACTCGAACTTCACCGCCGGGTTCAGGCCGAGTTCGCCATCGCCCTTTACCAGGAGCAGGCCCGTCACCTGCGCGGCGAACTGGTGACCACAGCCGAGCAGGGTGTGCAAGTCACCCGCGCACGACTCGACGCCGGCGACGCGGTCCCAACGGATCTGGCGCGCGTGGAGGCGGAGCTGGCGACCGCCCAGGCCGAATGGAAGCGGAGCGACCTCATGCATCGGCAAGCTCTGGTTTCGTTGGCCTCGACGATCGGCCTACCCGCGGACGACGTCCGTGCGGTGCAAGGCTCCTTGGAGGCAACGCTGGAGATTCCCGCATTGGACGAACTCACGGCCGAACTGGCAACGCACCCGGCAATGGCGGCCGCGGGCGCCCATCTCTCGGCCCGAGAAGCCGGCGTCTCGTTGTCGAGAGTCCAGCGCATTCCCGACCTCAAGGCGGAGTTGTTGTACCGTCGCATTGAATCGAGTCAGCAGGACGCGTTCGACGT
The DNA here is from genome assembly GCA_964647675.1 of uncultured Verrucomicrobiota bacterium. Lineage (GTDB taxonomy): Bacteria > Verrucomicrobiota > Verrucomicrobiia > Limisphaerales > CAIMTB01 > CAIMTB01. The sequence continues at coordinate 825 of CAZYJB010000240.1, forward strand.
GGGCATCAGCCTCCCACTCCCGTTGTTCGATCGTGGGCGCGGCCGGCTGCGGGAGGCGGAGGCGCAGCGCGACGCCGCGGAGGCTCGACTGCGCTCCACACAACGAGAGCTTCGCACCCAACTTCGCGAAGCCCATGGCCTTCTCACCGCCGCGCTGTCAGACGCGCGAACCCTCGAAACCCAAGTTCTCCCGAAGATGAAAGTCGTGCGGGAAGGCACTGAGGCTCGCTATGCCGCGGGCGATCTGAGCTTGGGTGAGGTCCTCTCGGTTCGCCGGGACGATTCCAGCGTCAGGCTGCGTTACCTGGAGGCCCTTCGCGACACGATGCTCGCGTGGGCCGAACTCCGCCCGTTCCTGAAGCCCTAGCGCACGCGGTGCATCCTATGGGCCTCTTCCACCATGCCCGAAGCCGAGGGGTGGCGTGTGCCTTGGGTGCCGCGTTCCTGTTCGGCGTCAGCACGCCTGTTGCTAAAACGCTCCTCCCGACCATGGATCCGCGGCTCTTCGCAGGGCTTTTGTACCTGGGCTCGGGCATTGGTCTCACCGCCTATTATATGGTCCGGCGAAGGACCGGAGCGCCGAGGCGCGAGGCCTCGCTGCGTCCAGGTGACGTCCCTTGGCTGGCTGCGGCCATCGTCTCAGGTGGGATGATGGGGCCACTGCTGCTGCTGCTGGGCCTGCGCCTGACTCCTGCATCTTCCGCTTCGCTACTGCTGACCTTGGAAGGCGTGCTCACAGCGCTCCTCGCCTGGTTTGTGTTTCGCGAGAACTTCGACGCGCGTATTGCCTGGGGAATGGGCCTGATTTCCGCCGGGGCCTTGGCGGTATCCTGGCAAGGAGGCCTGAACGTGGGTTCCGCATGGGGACCCGCCGCCATCGTGGCCGCCTGCCTTTGTTGGGCGCTGGACAACAACCTCACCCGGAAGGTCGCAGCCTCCGATCCAGTACAGATTGCGCTTCTGAAGGGGTGGTGTGCGGGATTGGCGAATGTGGGTCTCGGTCTCGCGCTAGGCGCGAAGGTCCCCGTCATCAGCGTCGCCATGCTGGCAGGACTCGTTGGGTTTCTCGGCTACGGGGTGAGTCTGACATTGTTCGTAGTGGCGCTCCGCGAATTGGGCACCGCACGCACCGGTGCCTACTTCTCCATCGCACCCTTCATCGGCGCCGCGGTTTCGGTTGCGGCCTTGGGAGAGCGGGTGAGCTCCGGGCTGAGCTTGGGTGCCGCGCTGATGGGCTGGGGAGTGTGGCTTCATCTCACCGAACAGCACGAGCACCGCCACGTCCACGAACCGATGGAACACGACCACCGGCACACGCATGACGAGCATCACCGGCACACCCATGCTCCCGGTGACCCCCCAGATGAGCCACACGCCCATCCGCACCACCATGGGACGATCATTCATTCACATCCGCACTACCCCGACCTGCACCACAGGCATCCGCACTGAGCCAACCGGCAGCTCTCTTATCTTCGACGAACCAAGGTCGGTCCCTATAGAAACACCTTCCAAGAGTAGCTGACAAAAGCTGACGGTGTTTGCTCAGTTTCGTTCGGTCACCTTCGTTGACGCCATTCTGGAGCATCCATGCAAACCGCAGAACCACAAAGCATTACGAATCACACCGAACATCACCACCAAGGCCATCCGTCCATTCGAATCCAAGCCGGACAGCCATCTCCACCAAGCCTCTTTCGGGGCGCGCTTCACCCCGCTCGCCTCGACGCCCGCGGCTCGAAACCGGGTGGACGCAGCGACCACGGCTTGAAACTGCTGGGTCGACTCCGCGCCGGGGTCACGCGGAAACGGGCCCAGGCGGAACTGGCAACGCTGGCGCATCACTGGGGCTAAACCGGACCGGGTCGTCGGTTCGATGCCACTCATCATACTATCGTGAGCCGCGGGCTGCTCGCGCTGGTCGGGACTGGGATCGGCCTGGTGGGCGCCCTTTCGCTGACGCGCTTTCTTTCCTCGCTGCTTTTCGGCGTCACTCCCACGGACCCGGCCACCTTCGTTGTCGTCTCGCTGGCACCGGGTGCGGTGGCGGTTCTGGCCAGCTACCTGCCGGCGCGGCGCGCGACGAAGATCGATCCGATGGTTGCTCTCCGCCTTGAATGAGGGAGCGGCCCTCGAGAGCTACGGAGATCCCGTCCGAGCCTCGCTGAGAGCCAGTCTGAGCATCAAACACCTTCTCCTCGGGGCACCTCCCGCGATACGGACGGAAGAGAAAGTTCGCTGTCCGAACCGTGACGGCCTGGCGCGGAACCGGCTACTCTCCGGTCATGACTTCCGTCCCGCGCCCCGCGCCCGGGCCGCCCCCCTGCGCGGCCAACGCCAGGGTAGCCCGGCTGCTGCTGCTCGCGCTGCTCGAATGGGTGGCCCTCCCCAAGCTTGGCGCTGCGCCCGCCGACCTCATCCTGCACCGCGGCAAAGTCGCCACGGTCGATGCGCGGTTCAGCATGGCCGAAGCGCTCGCGGTTCGTGCGGGTCGCATCGTGAGCGTGGGCACCGATGCGGAAATCCTCCCGCTGCGCGGGCCGCAGACGACGGTGGTGGACCTGGGTGGCCGACTGGTGATTCCCGGTCTCATGGATTCACACGCGCATCCCGTGGACGCCTGCCTCACCGAGTTCGAGCACCCGGTTCCGGCAATGGAACGGATCGCAGACGTTCTGGAGTACATTCGCTCACGATCCAAAACTGTGCCCGCAGGCCAATGGATCGAAGTACGCCAGGTCTTCATCACCCGGCTCGCAGAGCAACGGTACCCGACCCGCGCGGAACTCGACGAAGCCGCTCCTCAGCATCCGGTGCTTTTCGCCACCGGCCCCGACGCCTCACTCAACAGCCTGGCCCTCGCCCGCAGCGGGATCGATCGCACTTTTCAGGTCTCGGACGGCGGCAGCGGCTTTGCCGAAAAGGATTCGGTGACGGGTGAACCCACGGGGATCCTTCGTAACTGCACGCGCTACGTGAAGGTCGAATCCGCGCGGAAATCCCCCACTCCCGAGGAACGCCGACGACGGCTCAAGGAACTGTTCGCCGACTACCACTCGGTCGGCATCACCAGCGTCTGCGATCGCGACGCGGGCATGGACGATCTGGAGACCTACCGCGACCTCTGGCAGCGGGGAGAACTCACGATCCGCGTGCACGTCTCCCGGCACGTCGAGTCGATCGGATCGATGGCGTCGGTGGAGGAAAGCATCCGACAGATCGCCACCGATCCCCTGTTCAGCCGGCGCGACGACCGACTGCGCCTCCTGGGCGTCAAAACCTACCTGGACGGCGGCATGCTCACGGGCAGCGCCTTTCTGCGTCAGCCCTGGGGGTTGAGCCGCATCTACTCCATCACTGATCCCGACTACCGCGGCGTCCAATTCATCCCGTCCAATCGCCTGGTGGCCATGGTCCGCACCGCCGCTGCCTGCGGACTTCAATTCACCGCCCATGCGGTGGGAGACGGCGCGGTCCACGCGCTTCTGGATGCCTACGCCGAGGTGGACGCGGAAAATGCCATTCGACGCACGGGCGCCTGTATCAGTCATTCGAACTTCATGTCGCGCGAGGCCATCCAACAGGCAGCCAGACTCGGGGTGATGATCGACTTGCAGCCCGTGTGGCTCTATCTCGATGCCCACACCCTCCTCAGGCAGTTTGGCGAGGAGCGCCTGCGCTACTTCCAACCCCTGCGCAGCCTCTTCGAGGCGGGCGTCGTCGCGGGCGGAGGTTCGGATCACATGCAGAAAATCGGTTCGCGCCGGTCGGTGAATCCCTACAACCCCTTCCTCGGCATGGCGACCGCCATCACCCGGCGGTCCCGCCGGAGTCCCGCCCCCCTCCATCCCTCGGAGGCCCTGTCGCGCGCGCAAGCGATCCAGTTCTACACCCTCAACAATGCGCGGATCTTCGGCCGGGCCGATCAAATCGGGTCCCTGGAGCCCGGCAAACTCGCTGACCTCGCGGTGCTCGACACCGATCTGCTCACCTGCCCGGAAACCGCCATCGCCGCCACCCAGGTGGTCATGACCTTCCTGGATGGCCAACAGGTTTTTCCGCCCCGGAACCAATCGCCCGCCGCCAACCCCGTCCCATGACTGACCTTTTCATCCGCCCCTTTCGCCCGGCCGACCTGGCCACCCTCCGGCGCATGACCGTGGAGGCCTTCGACGGCGTTACGCTGGATGAAATCGGGCAGCACCTCTACCCGGCCTGCGGCTTCGTCGAAGTGGCGCGCCAGGTGCACTTCGCCCGCCGGCTCTGAAGTCGAGCAAGGCGGGATGAACAGGATGGCCCGAATCAGCGCGGTGGAATCCGGACCCGCGCCGTCACTTCGCGACGATGGCCTCGAATTCGGTATCCCTGAACGCCTGCATCGTCTCGCTGCGCACGTTGCCCTGCGCGGTGAGCGCCGCGAGGAGGCTCAGCACCTTCTGCTGGTCGTCGGAGCTTAAGATCAGGACGCCATCGTATTTGCCCATGGTCCAATACTGACCGTCCACCTGAACACCGGCCTTCGCGGCGAGGGCGTCGAAATCGTGGGCCCTCGCGGTTGAGCTCCTCATGTTCTTCGCTCCCTGTTCCGTGAAACGCAGCAGACTAATGTATCGGGGCATGGACGTAGACTTTCGCTTTGGTGAGGTTCGTGAGCCCGCATCGGCTCCGCGCCACGGCGGATCGTCGATCCGCTTTGAGGTCACGGGCTGGGGGTTCGTCGCGACTATTGCAGAGGGTCGGAGGTTCCGCAACGCAACGCGCCGGAGCCTGGTTCCGCGCGAGACGCGCCTTCGGTTGGGACGCGGTCTGGCGCAACGCACCCCGGCAGCCCGTTGAACGATCGATCGCGGTCCAGCGGTGAGTCCGGAACATCTGTGTCCAGTGACCGCTGGATCGGGACGCGGTCCTCCAAAATCAGGCGTGTGTGGGGGCACCCGGGACGCCTAGCCTTGGTCCGTGAGAAGTCTCCTGCTGCTCCTGAGTCTCGCCCTCACGGCCGCCGCCGGCCCCGCCGACGACTTCATCGCCGCGGCGCGTTCGAAACACGGCGAAGCCGGCGAGGCCGCGGCGCGGTTCCTGGTGGAGCACATGCCGGCCAAGGATCGCGACACCCTGACCTCCGACTTCCTGATCGAGAACCTCGACCTCGCCTTCCGCGCGCGCGCCGAGTTCCCGTGGGCGGCCTCGGTTCCGGTGGAGATCTTCCACAACGATGTGCTGCCGTACGCGGTCTTCGACGAGACTCGCGAACCGTGGCGCGCCGGGCTCCTCGAAAAGGCGCGCGTGCTCGTGAAGGACGCGAAGACCGCAGCCGAAGCCGCGCAGGCCTTGAACCGAGCGCTCTTCAACCTCGTCAACGTCCATTACAACACCGGCCGCAAGCGCCCGAACCAGAGCCTTTCCGAATCGGTCGCGCTCGGCAAAGCCACCTGCACCGGGCTCACGATCATCCTGGTCGATGCCTGCCGCGCGGTCGGCATCCCGGCCCGCGGCGTCGGCACGCCCATGTGGTCCAATGATCGCGGCAATCACACCTGGGCCGAGATCTGGGACGGTGACTGGCATTTCACCGGCGCGGACGAATACGACGCCCAAGGCCTCAATCGCGGCTGGTTCGTGGGCGACGCCGCCAAGGCCAAGGCCGACGTGCCCCGTTACGCCATCTACGCGACTTCCTGGAAGCGCGACGGCGTCACCTTCCCGCTGGTCTGGGCGCGCCAAAGCAGCGAGGTGGCCGCGGTCAATGTGACGGCCCGCTACGCAAAACCCGATG
>CAZYJB010000241.1:0-6556 GCA_964647675.1 uncultured Verrucomicrobiota bacterium
GGGCATTGCACGAATGCGGTCAGGTTCTAGAATCGGATCGTCGTCGGCGGCGATTCGAGGGGCCCTTGGCCGGGTCGTTGGGAGTATGGCGAACGAAGCGAAACGACGGGAACAGCGGAACGAACGAGACGGGTCGGGCTGATGGCTGGGGATCAGCCGGTGTGGCATGAGACAATTCCTGACCATTGCGGTAAACGCCTTCATGGAACTGGTCCGGCAGACCGTGTTCCTGGTGCTGCTCAGCCTTTCCGCCGCGTTCATCGTGTTCCTGGCGAACGTCTATTACTTCGCGCTGGGCGACGACCCGAAGATGACCAAGGACAGCGTGCTGGCGGTCATCTTTCTTTCCGGCCTGTTCGGCGCCGTGCTGAGTGCGGCGGCGTCGGTGGCGCACGAATTGCGGACGGGCACCGCGCTGGCGGTGCTCTCGAAGCCGGTGGGCAGGGTCAAGTTCCTGACCGCCAAGTTCGCGGGCGTGGCGGCGGCGCTGACTTTGCTGGCCTGGGTCAATCTGGCGGCGGCGCTGGTGTCGAGAAAACTGGCCTTCACCTCGTACGGCCAGCCGAACCTTCAGGCGCTCGCCATTTTCTATGGAGCCATGGCCCTCGCCTTTGCGATCGGCGGGTTCAACAATTTCTTCCTCAACCGCCCGTTTGTTTCGGACACCGTGCTCGCGTTGGCGGCGCTTGTTCCCATTGCCTGCGGCGTCATCCATTACTACGTCGACTCCAGCTTCATGTTCCAGGAGGGGTACGAGGGCCGTCTCGACCCGCGCATGGTGCTGGCGGTCGTGCTGATCCTGTTCGCGCTCTGGATGCTGGCGGCGATCGCCATCGCCTGTGCCACGAGGCTGGATCTGATTCCCACCCTGGCGGTGTGCTCAGCGATCTTCGTGCTTGGGCTGATGTCGGATTACCTCTTCGGACGCCGCGCGGAACCCGCGTGGCGGACCTTCTCGAGCAAGCTCGAGGAATTGAAGGCGTCGCCGTGGTCGGAGGCGCAGACCGCGCTGCTGACGAAAGTTGTGAACCGGCACGATGCCAATGCGTCGGGGCGCCTTGATCCGGACGAGGAGACGAAGATCACGCCAGAGGAACGGACCGAGATGGTGCGGGCCGGGCTGGGCGGCGCGTTGTGGGCGCGCGTGGTCTACGCGGTCATTCCCAACTGGCAGCTTTTCTGGATGGCCGACGCGCTGTCGGGCTCCAGCACCATCCCTTTGAACTACGTCGTGCGCGCCTTTGTCTACATGGCGTGCTATCTCCTCGCCGCGCTCGCGGCGGCCCTCCTGCTATTCCAGGATCGGGAACTGAGCTGAGCAAGCAGACATGCAGCGTAACCTTACTCGTATCGGACTGGTCAACCTGTGCCTGCTGCTCTTGGCGGGCGCGGTGGGACTTTTCATCTCGCGCCAGGGCGGCTCGCTGGCCGGCCAGGCCGGCATGGCCTTCCTCGGGGCCGGCATCCTGGTCTCTCTCCTGAGCTGGTTTCAGATGCGGCTCGAGGAGCGTGAGCGCCTCGAGAAACTCGAACTGGAGGAGCTCGCGCGCTCGGCGAAGGGCTCCACCCTGTTCGATACGGGCGATGCGGAGATCTTCCCGGCCCAGCGCGCGCGCGAGCAGTTCGAACGCTTCGTCGTGCCGGGTGTGACGCTGTTGCTGTTTGTGCTGCAGGCCGCCGGATCGGTGGCGTTATGGGTCTGGCTCCAGCCGAAGATCGCGGCGCCCCTGCGGCAGCCGATGCTGCTGATGGCGCTGTTCGGCATGTTCGCGCTGGTGCTGTTGCTCATCGGCAAGTACGGCGCGAAGCTGGCCCAACTCGACAGTCAGCGCCTGCTGCGCCCGGGCTCGGCCTACGTCCTGCTCGGTTCCGCGGTGTCCTTTGCCATCGCGCTCGGCATCGGTGCGGTCGAGGCGGGCTTTCCGCGCGTCGACCTTTTCCTCGCGCGCGGCCTGGCGATTCTGCTCGGCGTGGCGGCGGTGGAAACGCTGATCACGCTGGTGCTCGAGGTGTACCGGCCGCGTGTAAAGGGCCGCGTCGAAAGCCGCGTGATTTATGAGAGCCGTCTGGTCGGGCTCCTCGGCCAACCGGCGGGCCTGTTCAGCACGGTGGCGCAGGCGCTGGATTATCAGTTCGGATTCAAGGTCTCCGACACCTGGTTCTACCAGTTCGTGCAGCGGTCGGCGGGTTGGGTGGTGCTCGGACAGTTGGCCATCCTGCTGCTTTCGACCTGCGTGGTGTTCATCGATGCGGGCGAGGAGGCGTTGCTCGAGCGGTTCGGACGTCCCGTGGCCGGCCGCGAGGTGCTTGGTCCCGGAGTCCATTTCAAGGCGCCCTGGCCGGTGGACGAGATCTATCGCGAGCGCACGCGCGAACTGCGCAGCTTCCTCATCGGTCTCATCCCGGATGATGAGGATCCGAAGCGGGACCCGGAACCGAAGATCCTCCTGTGGACCGTTTCGCACGCCAAGGAGGAGTTCAACATGATGGTTGCGAGCCGCGACGGCTACCGCTCTTCCTCGGGTGGCTCCGACCAGGCGCCCCCGGTCAACCTCGTCACCGTGAACATCCCGGTGCAGTACGAGGTCCGCGACCTGCGCGCATGGGCCACCGGCCATGCCGCGGCGACCAATCATCTGGAGCGCCTGGCCATGCGCGAAGTGAACCTGTACCTGGTGGGCGTCGATTTCTTCGAATTCATGTCCTCGGGCGCCGAGGCGGCCGCCAAGGCGTTGCACGCCAACATCCAGAAGGCCGCGGACGACGCGAAGCTGGGGGTGAACATCCTGTTCGTCGGGCTGCAGGGCGTGCACCCGCCCGTCAAGGTGGGCAAGGACTTCAACGCGGTCTCCGCCGCGGCGCAGGAGAAGGAGGCCACCATCGAACGCGCGCGGGCCTACGCCATCACCAACGCCATTTTCGCGCGGGCCGAAGCAACCAACCGCATCCGTCTCGCCGAAAGCCACCGGCTGCGCACGGTGGCGTCGACCGTGGCCCAGGCCGCGCAGTTCACCAACCAGGTGAAGGCCTACCTCCAGTCTCCGGAAGTCTACCGACAGCGCGCCTATCTCAACACCCTCGCGCGCGGCGCCGCGTCGGCGCGCAAGTTCGTGCTCACCTCCACCAACGCCAAAGAGGTCGTCACTCTCAATCTCGAGGACAAGCTGCGTCCCGACCTGCTCGACAATGTGAATGTGGATCCCCGGCGCTGAAGCCGCCGCGCCCACCCCATCCCGCCGCACGTCCGAACTCCCATTTTTTAATCCGCTGACCCACCGACCATGAAGAACAGTCGCGTCAATCTGATCATCGGGGCCCTGCTGCTCGCCCTGTTCCTGCTCCTGCTGTTTGTGTTCCAGGTGCGGCAGACCGAGGTCGCCGTCGTCACCACCTTCGGCAAGGCCACCCGTCCCATCACCGAGCCAGGGCTCTATTTCAAATGGCCCTGGCCCATCCAGAAGGTGACCAAGCTCGACCGCCGTCTGCAGAGCCTCGAGGGCAAGTTCGAGGAGACCCTCACCGGCGACCAGCGCAACCTGCTGGTCATGGTCTTCGCCGGCTGGCGCGTCGCGGATCCGGCGCTCTTCTATTCCCGCTTCAACCAGGGCTCGCTGGTCGAGGCCGAACGCAGCCTCGAGAACATCGTGCGGGACGCCAAGCGCGCTGCCGTCGGGCGCCATCCCTTCTCCCATTTCATCTCGGCCAACGCCGGGGATCTGAAGTTCGACGAGATCGAAAAGGAGATCCTCGAGACCGTGCAGAAGGCGGCCGCCACCCAGGGCATCGAGGTCGAGCTCACGCGCATCAAGCGCCTCGGACTCCCGGAGAGCGTGACCGAGAAGGTCTTCGACCGCATGCGCGCGGAGCGCAACAAGGAGATCGAACGCCTCAAGGCCGAAGGCTCCGAAGAGGCCACCAAGATCCGATCCGCCGCCGATAACGAGCGCGAGAAGCTGCTCGCCGGGGCGGATGCCCAGGCCCGCCGCATCCGTGGCGAGGGCGAAGCCGAGGCCGCCGGCTCGTACGGCGTGTTCCAGCAGAACCCGGAGCTGGCCATCCTGATCCTCAAGCTCGACGCCCTCGAGGCCACGCTCAAGGAACGCGCCACGCTGCTCGTGGATCCGCGCACGCCGCCCTTCGACATGCTGGTCAACCCGGGAACCGACGCCGCGGCCAAGCCGCTGCGCTGAGCCGGATTGGACGCCCACCCGACGCGACCTGCGACCAGACGCACGCCATGAGCGCCGACCAGCCTCAGAAACCGAAGGACCCGGGACACGGTCCTGCCCACACCCACGAGCACGGGCACGGTCATGATCACGATCATGACCATGGTCATGGTCATGGCCATGGTCACACGCATGATCACGGCCATTCCCATGTCCACCCCCATCCGCGCCACGAGGGTGGCGCGGCGCCCGTAGGCGACGCGGGTGCGGGCGCCGGGACCGTGGCCGACGATGCCGGATCGGTCGCGCTGGCCGACGCATTGCACAGCAGCTTCGTCATCGTCCGCGTGCTGCTGGTGCTCTTTGTCGCGTACTTCCTGTTCAGCGGCTTCTTCGTCGTGGAATCGCAGGAGCGCGCCCTCCTGCTGCGCTTCGGCGTGCCCGTTGCGCGCGGCGGGCAGATCGAGCTCGGGCCTGGATTGCATTGGGCGTTTCCGTACCCGATCGACGAGCACATCAAGCTTCCGGTGGCGCGCCTGCAGACGGCCCGTTCGACGGTCGGCTGGTTCCAACAGACGCCGGAACAGGAGGCGGAGGGAATCGTTCCCGAGGCCGGTGGGTCGCTGAATCCGGCGGTCGACGGCTATGCCATCTCGGGGGACGGCAACATCCTGCACAGCCGCGCCACCATCCGGTACCGCATCACCGAGCCGCTGAAATTCTATTTGAAGCACCGCGACGGCACGGCGCTCATGACGCATCTCATCGACAACGCGGTGATGTACGCGTCGGCCCGCTACAAGGTCGACGATGCGCTGCGGCGCGACATTTCCGGGTACAAGGAGACCGTGCTGAATCGGCTGTCCGAGCTCCTCGTGAAGCACGATCTGGGCGTGACCCTCGACACCAGCGAAGTCGAGCCGCGCCCGCCGCGCCAGGTGAAGGCCGACTTCGACGCCGTGGTTTCGGCCGAGCTCGAGCGTTCCCGGATGGTGTCGGACGCGCAGGGCTACGCCAACCGCGTGGTCAACGAGGCGCGCGGCGAGGCCGCGGCGCGCGTCAACGCGGGTGAGACCGAGCGTTCGCGCATCGTGCAGGGCGTCACCTCCGAAGCGCAAAAGTTCCGCAGCCTGCTCCCCGAGTATGTGAAGAACCCCGAATTCTTCCGCGAACGCCTCGTGGTCGAGACCCTGCGCCGCGTCCTCACCAATGCGCAGGAGAAGTTCTTTCTGCCGCTCACGCCGGGCGACGAACTGCGCCTCGAACTGAACCGCGAGCCGGTCAAGCCGGCGAAGCAGACCATGCCTTACTGACAGACGATCGATCGGTCCCTGAATCCCGCGCCCCGCCATGCAAGTCACCTCCCTCCTCAGCCGGGACGAGCACGCCCACGATCACGACCATGACCATGGCCATGGCCATGCGCACAAGCATGGCCCGGGCGAATCGTGCGACACGTGTGGCCATGACCATTCGCATTCCCAGGTGAAGCTCACCCAGGTGGTCATCGGCCTGCTCTTCGTGACCAACTCCTTCCTCGTCGACTGGTTCTTCGAGAAGGGAACCATGGCGGCGGACGCCAGCGCGATGATCGGCGCCATCATCCTCGGCTGGCCGATCGTCATCACGGCCATCAAGGACCTGCGCGCCGGCCGCTTGAGCACCAACGAGCTCGTGGCCCTGGCCATGATCGCCTCCTTCGCCATGGGCACCTATCGCGAGGCGGGCATGGTCGCCTTCTTCATGCTGGTCGGGGAAATCATCGAGACGCGCACCGCGGACGGCGCGCGCCGATCGATCGAGTCGCTGGTGAAGCTCACGCCCACCAAGGCGCGGCGCGTTCGTTCGGATGGCAAGGAAGAGGAGGTCGCCGCCTCGGAACTGGTCATTGGCGACGTCATCCGTGTGCGCCCGGGCGACAACGTGTCGGCCGACGGCGTGATCGTCTCGGGTCAGAGTTCCCTCAACCAGGCGAACATCACCGGTGAATCGCTGCCGGTGGACAAGAAGGGTGGCGACGACGTCTTCGCCGGCACCCAGAACCTCACCGGCGTGCTGGAGGTGAAGGTCAATCGGGCGGGTCAGGACACGACCCTCGGCCGCGTGCGGTCGCTGATCCTCGCGGCGGAGCAGACCAAGCTTCCGATCATGCGCATCGTCGACCAGTACATGGGTTTTTACACCCCGCTGGTGCTGGTGATCGGCGCGCTGGTCTGGACCTTCACGCAGGACCTGAGCCGCGTGATCGCGGTGTTCATCGTGGCGTGTCCCTGCGCCTTCATCCTCGCCACGCCGACCGCCATGGTGGCCGCGCTGTCGGCGGCGGCGCGCCTCGGCATCCTCATCAAGAACGTGGCCAACATCGAGCAGGCCGCGCGCATCAACGC
>CAZYJB010000242.1:0-6512 GCA_964647675.1 uncultured Verrucomicrobiota bacterium
TCGGCATGGCGAGCACGTAGCCCTGGGCGGCCCACAACTGCGCATTCCAGCGGTAGGACCAGGCATCGTTGTAGGCGCCCTGGGGTCCGCCATGCACCCAGAAGACCAGCGGCCACTTCCGCGTCGCATCGAATCCCGGCGGTTTAAGGATCCACATCTGCACCGGCGTGCCCCCGGCGCCGGGCACGGTGACCGACTCCCGTGCACCCCAGGTCACCGCGCCGGACAGCTCGGCGTTGATCCTGGTGAGGGCGGTCGACTCCCCGCCGGTGAGGGGCACACGGAACACTTCCGCGGGGTTCGCCAGAGTCGTGCGCGAGAAGACGACCCACCGACCGTCGGCGGTCACCGCGGACTCTCCGCACGCGCCCGTGCCGACCAGCTTGACCGGCGCCCCTCCCTCGAGGCCGAGGCGCCAGACCGGCTTCACTCCCTGGTCCTCGGCTTCGAGCACCAGCGACCGGCTGTCCGGGGCCCAGGCGAGGCTGTCGACCGAACGATCCCACGACGTCGTCAGGCTGCGGCTTTCGCCTGTCTTCCGGTCGAGCAGCATCGCTTGCCAGCGGTCGGCTTCGAACCCGGCGCGTTCCTGCCGGCGATACGCGAGCCAGCGGCCGTCCGGCGAGAAACGGGGACACCCGTCGGCGGCGGGGTTCCTCGTCACCTGGCGCCGCGCGCCTGTGGCGAGCTCGACGATCCACACGTCGTGGTCCGTTTTCCATGCCTCCTCGCGTGGCGGCGTGGGTGTCGCGGTGTACGCGAGTTCGCGGCCGTCCGGCGTGAAGGCGAATTCGTCGCCCGACACAAAGGTGCTCGAGGTGGGGACTGCATCGCGATCGCCGGGCGTGAGGTTGCGCGGTTCACCCGACGCCTCGCCGCCCTTGACCGGCACCACGAACAGGTGTTGGCGCTTGCCGTCGACCCAGGAATCCCAGTGCCGGTAAAGCAACTGCGTGATCACGCGCGCCTTCACCTTGCTCTTCTCACGTTCGTCGAGACGCGCCTGGTTCAGTTTGTCGGCCTCCGCAAAAGTCTTCTCCGAGAACTCGGGGAACACCGCGGAGACGAACGCCACGTGGGCGCCGTCGGGAGACCAGACCGGCTGGTTGGCTTCGGTGGCGATCGACGTGATCTTGCGCGCCTCCCCGCCCTCCACGGGGAGAACGTAGATCTGGAAGGCGCCGTCCCGATTCGACTCGAAGGCGAGGTACTTCGAGTCCGGTGACCAGGTCGGGTGCCGGTCGTGCTTGGGAGAACGGGTGAGTTGTCGCGGTTCACCACCCTCGGCGGGCATCAGCCAGAGGTCGGTGTTGGCGCTGTTGGCATCGCGATCCACCACCCCCACCACGAAGGCGATCCAGCGACCGTCCGGCGAAGGTGCCGGTTCGGAGATGCGTCGGCAGGCGAGCAGGTCGGCGAAGGTCAGCGGGCGCGCGAGGGCTTCGCTCGCCATGAAAGCGACGGCGACAAGGAGACCGTGGACGAACAGTGCACGCACCGAGGCGCCGAACGCGGGCCGGCCGGGTGCGGTTCTTGGATTCGAACCCCATCGAGAGTGCATGGCACACGCACGGTAGGCGCAGGCACGACGGGTCGCTAGCCCCGACTCGCCGGGTCGATCCGGTAGACCGTCGGCACGGACTGAGAGACACGTCCGCGTCCGGATCAGCGCTCCATCTCCGCCAGCAGCACGTCGCGCACCCCGGTCGAGACCGTCTCCGCAGGGATGGCACTTCCCGGCGGACCGATCAGCACCGGCCAGTCTGCGCGCTCGCGGGGACAACACCCGTGCGACCCGCGCACCAGGCCGGCGTCGAGCGGGATCACGTTCATCAGCATGCGGAACCCGAGCTTCTTCTTCAGCAGGCGCCAGCCGATGGCGGCCTTGAGCCCGAGCGGCGACCGCTTCGGATCGGTGAACAGTTCCACCGGGTCGTAGCCGGGCTTTCGATGGATGTCGACGCACCGCGCGAAGTCCGGTGCCTTCGCGTCATCGAGCCAGTAGTAATAGGTGAACCACGCGTTCTCCCGCGCCACCACCACGAGGTCCCCGGCACGCCCGTGGGCGATGCCCGCCCTTCGCTTCCCGGTGTCGTCCAGCACTTCCGCCACGCCGGGCACCGCCTCGAGCACCGCGCGCACCCGGGGCCGCAGCGCCGCATCGCGCACATACACGTGGGCCACCTGGTGATCCGCCACGGCGAACGCCCGGCTCGCACCGGCGTCGAGCAGTTCGAGACCGAGCTCGTCCTTCACCACCAGCCAACCTTCCTCGCGCAGACGGCGATTGAGATGAACCGGCGTGTCCACCGGCGTGATTCCGTACTCGGAGAGGAGGAGCACCGTCACGTTTTGCGCGGCGTAAAAATCCAGCAACTCACCCACGATGGCGTCGACCTCGTGCAGATCGCGCTCGATGCGTGGATTTAGCGCGGAGGCAGCCCCGGCGGAGGGTGCCGCCAGCGGACCGTGCCGTTGCAGGTTGTAGTCGAGGTGCGGCAGGTAGACCAGGCTCAGCGTCGGCTGGTGCCGTTCCTCCACCCAGCGCGCCGAGGCCGCGATCCAACGCGTCGCCGCATCGGCGCGGCCCTGCGGGGAATCCACGCCGGCCACCGGACCCCAGAAGCCGGGAAACGGAAACTCGCCGAGGTCGCGCTTGATCGCGGTGCGCAATTCGTAGGGCCAGGCGTAGACATCGAAGTACTTCCGGCCGTCGGCGGGATACATCGGGCGCGGCGTGATCGAGAGATCCGCGCTCGAGTACATGTTGTACCACCAAAAAAGCTTCGCGCAGGTCGCGGCGGGGTGGCGTCGGCGCAGCGTCTCCCAGAGTTTCTCGCCCTGAACGAGGTGATTGCTCTGCTTCCAGAACTGCACCTCCGCGAGCGAGCGATCGTACCAGCCGTTGGCCACGATCCCGTGGCCGGACGCCGGGGTCCCCGTGAGATAATCGGACTGCGCGGTGCACGTGACGGCAGGGAACGCGGGGCGGATCACCCCGTGCGCGCCGCGATCGCGGTAAGCCCTCAGGCGCGGCGTGTGGGGACCGATCAGACGCGGGCAGAGGCCGACGACATTGAGGACGGCGGTGCGCTTCATGCGACGCGGCTCATCAGGGTTCGCAGTGGCTGCCGGGGACGGGCATCACGCCCAGGCCGGGACCCCGTCGAGTTGCCTGGAATGAGGTCAGGCCGAGTCAGCGCGCCGCAGCGGCGGAGCCTTGGCGGAGGCACCAGAGCCCTTTCCAGGTGCGGATGAAAATATCGCCGTCGGACATGGCCGGACTCGCGTTCATCGGCTCGGCGACCGTGTTGGTGCTCACCACTTCGAATTTCGGCGAGGCCTTGATGACGAAGCCGTCACCGCTCTTGTTGAGCGCGTAGAGAAGATCCCCGCTCAGGGTCAGCGACGACCAGGAGGCGTCGTTGGCGCCGGGTCCGTTGAGACGTTCCTCCCAGACCTGACGCCCGGTGCCGAGTTCGAGGCATTCGAGGAATCCCTCCATGTTGAGGACGTAGAAGTGGTCGCCCCTGACCACCGGGGAACCGAGCCGGTTCTTCTTCGAACGCTCGTCGAACCAGAGTCGGTGCGAGGCCGTGACATCGCCCGAGCCGTCGGCTTTGACAGCGATCGAACTCCCGAAGAAGCCGCCCAGCGCGATGATGCGGTCGCCCACCCTCAGCGGCGTGGTGTAGACCAGCGGGTTCAGGCCGCGCGCGCGCCACAGTTCTTCGCCCGTTCCGGCGTGGAACGACCGCAGGGATTCCGGATGCCCGAGGATCACCTGCGTACGACCGGCCACGGTGGCGATCAGCGGCGTTCCGAAGTTTCCGATCGTGCCGGGTAGGCGCCCCTTGAAACCGTCCGTGCGCTCGGTGGGCACCGGCTCCGGCAGCGCCACCTGCCACGTCACCTTGCCCGACTGCTTGCTCAGCGCGTAGAGCCGCGAACCAGGACCGGGACCGTGATACAGGTAGACGTGGTCCCCGTGCAGGACCGGCGAACCCGAGTACCCCCACTCGTGCTTCTGCGGGCCGAGGTCCTCCCGCCGCCAGAGGATGCGCCCCGTGAAATCCATCGCGTAGATGCCGGCGGAACCAAAATACGCGATGACCCGCTCGCCGTCGGTCACCGCCGACGCCGCACAGTAGGGGTTGTCCTCGTGCGTCGTTTCGGGCTCGTCCCAGAGCGCGCCGGTCTGCCAGAGCGTCTTGCCCGTGTTCCGATCAATGGCCAGCACGGCCCGCGTGGGCGGCTGGGGGATGGACTGCGTGACGAACACGGAATTGCTCCAGACCACCGGCGTGGAATTGCCCGGACCCGGTAGATCGACGCGCCATTTGACGTGGTTGGTCGGGCTCCAGGTGGTCGGGAAGCCGGTCTCCGGCGTGGTGCCGTCCTGGTTCGGGCCACGCCAGGCCGGCCACGGTCCGGCGTGGACAGCGATGCAGGCAAGTGGGAGCACCAATCCGGGGATGAGCCAGGAATGCATGGCGCGAGAAGGTAGCAGGCGATTCCCGGGAGCCAAGCCCATCGCCGTTCCGGGTGGTTTACTGCCGACTCGCCAAGGTGGGCGCGATTCGCTACGCCAAGCCCATCGCACGCGGCGTCGCGGGCGAACCCCCTCCGTTCGTGACCTCGCGACACCTCGTTCAACTGCTGCTGCTGGCAGCCATCTGGGGTGGTTCGTTCCCCTTCATGCGCGCGGCGGCGGCACCGTTCGGTCCGGTCCCGTTGATCTTCGTCCGCATGCTGGTAGCCGCGCTTTGCCTGGCCCCGTTCTGCCTGCTGATGGGCGGCCGCCCCGGGCGCGGCGCGGCGTGGTGGCAGGTGACGCTGATCGCGCTCGTGATGTGCGTCACCCCCTTTACGCTGCTGGCCTATGCGTCGCTCAGCCTCACCGCGGGCTTCACTTCGCTGCTAAACGCGGTAACGCCGTTGATGACCGCCCTGGTCGGGCGCGCGATCTGGCAACAGCGGCTGGCCTGGACCCAGTGGCTGGGCATCATCGTGGGGATGGCCGGCGTTGGCTTCCTCTGCCAGGGCCAGGTCTCCTTCAAGCCGGGCGGCACCGGCTGGGCGGTGGTCGCAGCGCTCGGTGCCACGCTTTGCTACGGCGTGGGCGGGCATCTGGGGAAGCGTTGGCTGGCGCACCGGGATCCCCGGGTGACGACGGCGGGCACGATGATCGCCGGCAGCGCGTGGCTGGCCCTTCCCGGGATCATCCTTTGGCCGGCCACGAACCCCGCCCTTCCCGCCTGGCTCGCCGTGCTGCTCCTCGGCGCCGGATGCACCGCCGTGGCCTACGTGCTGTACTACCGCCTGCTCTCCCAGGTGGGTCCCACGCAGGTGGCGTCGGTGACCTTCCTCGTGCCCGCCTTCTCGCTGGTTTGGAGCGCGTTGTTCCTCGGCGAACGTATCGGGGCGCGCATCCTGGGCGCCTTCGCCGTCATCCTGCTCGGCACCGCGCTGACCAATCGCGTCCTGCGCTGGCCGGGGCAATCCAGGTCCGCACGCGTTCCCCTCACGTCGGACGCCGGTGCACGCGATGGATCGCAGCCTGGTCCGTCGGCTTGATCACCATTTCGTCGATGCACACGTGCGACGGACGCGAAGCCATCCAGACCATCGCCTCGGCGACATCCTCGGGAGAAAGCGGCACGACGCCCTCGTAGACCCGCGCAGCACGCGCCGTGTCACCGTTGAACCGCACGACCGAGAACTCCGTCTCGGCCATGCCCGGATCGAGCGTGGCCACGCGGATGCCCGTGCCATTCAATTCGAGGCGCAGCGAGCGCGTGATGGCCAGTTCTCCCGCCTTGGCCGCGCAATAGGCAGCTCCGTTCTCGTACGGGGTCCGAGCCGCGATCGAGCCGATGTTCAGGATCATGGCGCCGGCGTCGCGCGGCAAAAGCGGCAGGATCGCGCGCGTCATGCGCAACACCCCCAGGACGTTCGATTGCATCATCGCCTCCCAATCCGCATCGCGCCCTTCGCCCACTGGCTCCAGCCCCAGAGCGCCGCCGGCGTTGTTGATCAGAAGATCCACGCCGCCCGCCTCGCGCCGCACCTTCTCGACGAACGTGTTCACCGACGCCGTCGACGCCACGTCGAGGGCGTGCCAGGACGCCGAGGACGCGCCTTCCGCGTGCGCCTGCCGGGTCACTTCCCCCAGTCGACCTTCGCGCCGGGCGCCCAGCCACAACTGCGCGCCCTCCCTCGCGAAGGCCAGAGCCGCCGCCGCGCCGAATCCGCTCGAGGCGCCGGTGATCACGACCCGCCTGTCTTTCAGTCTGGAGGATGAGGTGCTCATGGACTTGTCATGGTTGAGAAGGACCGCAAAAAACGCTCAGCCCTGATTCGTTCCGTGCGCCGGCGCCCGCCCGGGGTCCGAAGAATCCGGACGGGTGGAGGACCAGCCCGCGGCTTCCTGCACCCGTTCGAGAATGACGTCGGTCAGCACGGGTTCGGTCCCCACCGCCCCGGCACACCACAGGCGCCTGCCATGGCGC
>CAZYJB010000243.1:0-6509 GCA_964647675.1 uncultured Verrucomicrobiota bacterium
TGGAGTCCCGCTCGTCACCGGGGTTGCGATGCTGCGCGGGTGTGACCTTGGTACCGCAACCGGACGAGGTGGGGTTGATCATCGGCGGACTTTCGACCAACTGGCCCCCGGGCAATTGGCAGGCCTTGGCCAGGGACCTCCGGGCCCAAGGCAAGCGGTTGACTTTGTTTGGCGGTCCGGACGCTGCCGATCTCGCGTCCACCCTTCTCACCGCCGTCCCCGATGCGACGAGCAAGGTGGGTTGCCTCAGCCTGGCTGCTGCGGTGAACCTCCTGTGCCGAATGGAGTTGGTGATCGGCAATGACACGGGCATGACCCACTTCGCGTCCCTTTGCACCTCGCGGGTGCTGGTGATTCTCGGGGGCGGCACCTTCGGCCGCTTCTTCCCCTGGCCCGAGGCGTCGAATCAGCACGTGATCCATCGCAAGCTGCCCTGCTATGATTGCAACTGGAACTGCCACCTTCCGGAGCGGCTTTGCCTGACAGAGGTTGGGGTCGGAGAGGTGCTGGAATACAGCAGGGCGGTGATCCGGGGCGACGCGCCCCGCCTCCGGAATCTCGCGAACTGACCCGTCGACTACGATGAAACCCGGCGATAGCCAACCAGCGCAGTCACCTCCCGTGGGAGGCATCCAGCAGCGCGCCGCTTCATTGTCGGGCTCGCTCCGGGAAGTCTTGGGCCTGAGTCTCGTACTGGCGGTCATTTTCTCGGCGGGTGGAATGATCAATTATTTCGGGTTCAAGAGCGGCGCTTTTCTGATCGGGGTGGGCGGGATGGCGTTCTGGGCTTTGACCGCGAAACAGAATCTGGCGTCCGCGCCGGGGCTCCGATTTGGCGGATGGTATCTGCTCGCGGGCTGGATGGCGCTCAACACGCTGGTTGATATTTGGTACCTGAGCAGCGGGCTCTCGACGATCGAGGTCATTGGCCTGGTGATTACCTGGACGCCGGTCCCGCTCTTTTTCATCGCACTCCCGCTGGTGTTCGGCACCCGTTTCATTCATCCGACCCTGATCACCGTCGCGCTCGGTTGCGCGTGGTTTGCGTGGTTCAACCTGCTTGCCGATGCGGCCGGCCTGCGGGATGCGAGGGTGGATGCCCGCGAGTTTCTGTATGAATCCTGGTATGTCGAGGGTACCTATCGCTGGCAGTCGCCACTGATCTCCGCGGGACCGCTTTCCGGGCTCCTGCGGTTCGCCGTGCCGGTGCTTCTCTACTTCGGTTGGCATGCCTTCAAGCTCCGGAACTGGGTCCCGATGAGTGTTCATCTGATCGCTCTGGCCGGCGCCTCGATCGCCCTCATCCGCACGGAGTATCGCAACGGCTTCATTCCATTCGCGGGTCTGCTGATCTGGTTTTCGCTCGGCTCGGATCGCACACGCCGCAACCTGATCATGGCATTCATCGGATACGCGCTGTTGGCGCCCGTGCTCTGGACCAACCAATCGTTCATCTTGACGCTCGAACAGGCGGTCCCCGATTCGGTCCTCCGTGCCCTGGGTCGGCAGGACCTTGGACAGATCACTTCGCTATCCGGACGGGTGGACATCTGGACGGATGGCATCGAGCAGCTCCTGCATGGAACCCACTTCCTGGTAGGTTGCGGACAGGCTGCCCTGAATTCTGCAGACTATTCGGCCTCCGCCGATTTCCTGTTATCCGGCTACGATGCGACGATCGTGCCGCGCATCGACTTTCACCACGGGCTTCTGGACCTCATGTTCATCTACGGCGTGGTCCCCGTGGTCCTCTTCCTCCTGTTGCTGGGCGTCGCATTGCTCAAGGGCTGTCGCGTTCGACTCCACCATGGCGAAGCCTTCTACGCGGACTCTAACTTCGCCATTCTAGCCATGGGAATGATTTGGCTGAGCAATGCGCACGATGGTTACTTCAGTGGGACCAATTTCTTCTGCGGTGTGATTGGCATCTGCCTGATGCAGCTTCTCAGGTCGGCGCCGATCAGGTTCTCGGTCCCGGCGGCGAGGCCGGCGAGTTCAGTGCGCTCCGGCGCCCTGCCGGTGGGGGTGGGGCCCGCAACCTGACGGTCCCCGCTTCGGGACTCCGGAATTGCGGCGCGGCGTCGCCTTTCGCATGCAACTCGACTCAGGACTCGTCGTTAGGGCATGGAGATGGCCCTGGCGACGTCTGCAATTGCAGCGGGTGAGGCGGTCAAGCCGCGCCTACTTTGAATCAATCCGCGGCAGGTACCGCGGGCGACGCGGGTTCGTGATTGGGAACGGCCCCAGTTTGAAGGTCGAGGATTTGGAGCGGCTTCAGGGAGAGATCTGCATTGCTTCCAACAAGATCTATCTCGCCTTCGAAAGGATCGCCTGGCGGCCGACCTACCACACGGTGGTAGATCCGATCGTCATCCAGAAAATCGGAGCGAAACTCGGGGACCACATCGCCTCGACCCATGTGCCGGAAAGGCTGGTCGACGCGATTGATCCGCGGTGCCAGGTGAATGGTTTCCGGTACCTCGGGGCGGTGGAGGGCGATCCGCGGGAGCGCATCTGCTTCAGCGACGATCTCGGTATGGGTGTTTACGGCGGATTCACGGTGACCTTCGAGAACCTGCAGTTTGCGCGCCATCTCGGACTCGACCCCGTCTATCTCCTGGGGTGCGATCACTACTACAGCGGGGAGTCCAACGCGAAGCCGAGGGAACTGACAACGCACTCGGGGAGTGCCACCCATTTTGTCCCGAACTATCGCGAGCCGGGCGAGGTGTCCTATGCGGCTCCGATTCGCGAGATGACGCTGGCCTACCAACATGCCGCCGAGTACGCACGGCGGCACGCGTGGACCTTGTGCAACGCCACCCGCGGAGGGCATCTGGAGGTGTTTCCTCGAGTGGACCTCGACCGTCTGTTGGCCTGATGAAGTCGGTCCGTGCGTGGAGAAAGTTGCTTTTCCCGCAGCCATGGGTCTGCGCGGTCGTTGGGCGAGAATGAGTGAGTTGCGGACGGCCCGGTATGATTAGTGTCTGCATTCCAAACCTGAATGGGGCGCCGTTTCTGGCGGAGCGGATCCGGACGATCCGCGCGCAGACACTCCGCGATTACGAGGTGGTGATCGTCGACAACCACTCGGACGACGGCGCCTATGGGATCTTCCAGGACTATGCTGCGGCGGACGATCGCGTTCGCCTCACGCAGGCGCCGCGCGAGGGCATGTATGCCAACTGGAACAACTGCCTGCGGCTTGCGCGCGGCGAATGGATCTACGTCGCCACCAGTGACGACACCATGACACCGGACTGCCTGGCCTCGCTGCGGGCGGCGGCGGCGCGGAATCCCGATGCCGACGTGATCACGTCGTTGCCATGGATCATCGATGCCGGGGGCCGGCGGGTGGAGGATCGGCGGGATGTCTGGGCGCGGCGGGTGTTGGGACGGCGTCGGGTCAGGTCCGGTTGGACCTCGGCGCGAACCGAACTTCTGGCCGCGATGATCTTCGGCACCCCGACGCTTTCCGTGACCCAGATGTTGTTTCACCGGCGGGCCTTCGAGCGGGTGGGTTTGTTTCCCACCGGTTACGGGTCAACGGGTGATTTCGCCTGGCAGGTGCGCGGTGCGGGCCAGGTCAAGACGTACCATCTCGGCCGTGAGCTGGGATCGTGGCGCCGGCATGCCTCCCAGGCCACGCATCAGGATCAGCGCCCCTTGTGCGAGATACGCGGGCGGATTCTGTTGGACTGGTTTCGGGACGAGCAACCGGCGTTGGACGCCGGGCTGTGCGCGGCTTTTGGTTTCAGCCTGGCCCGGGCGGGATTAACGGCGCCGGCGCATCTGCCGCCAGCGGTGGGGGCATGGACGGACCGGGCGACGAGAGCCATGCAACGGAAGTCGACGCTGGCTAAAGGCATGGTGTTCGCCCTGCTGGCTCGGGCCATGACCTGGGAGGTCGTGACTCCGGCCCGGCCGAATCTCGCTGCCACGTGAGGGCGCCGGCTGCCCACCGGACAACCCGCGCCGAGGACGCGTCATGGGAATGAGGGAGTTGGCCAGACGGATGCTCGGATTGTACCCGCCGCTTCACGACCACGCGCGCAGCGTGCGGGCCGTGGCGCGGGCCCGTCGCGCGGGGGCGGATCGCTTTCTTTGGTTCGCCGCACCCGGCCACTACTACTCCCCGGTCCCCGATTTGCCCGCGGCCTTGACCGAGCTGGAGCGGCGCAAGTCGGCGTTGGGTCAGGAGTCCCTGCCGGATGTGGATCTGGCGGAGTCCGGGCAGGCGATGTGCTGGGAGCGATTGGTGCCGCACATGGCGGAACTGGGGCTGGGACGGAGCGGGCGCTCGGGATTCTATCCTGGCGACAACGTTTTCTTCGGACTTGGTGAGGCGCAGGTGGCGGCGGCGATGCTGTTGAGGGCTCCGCCAGCCCGTATTGTCGAGATTGGTTCCGGCTTCTCGTCAGCTCTTCTGCTGGACGCCGCGGCGCGATGTTCCGGACAGCGGATCGATTTCACCTTCGTGGATCCCGATGTCAGCCGGCTGTCGGCCCTGCTCGGGGAAGCCGAGATGCGCCGGCATCGGGTGATCCAGGGTCTGGTGCAGTCGCAGGATCCCTCGATGTTCCGCACCTTGGAACGGGGTGACTGGCTGTTCATTGATTCCTCGCATGTCGCGAAAATCGGCAGCGACGTGCTGTTCCTCCTGTTCGAAGTGCTTCCCCGGCTGAAGCCCGGCGTGCTCGTCCACATTCACGACATCTTCTGGCCCTTCGAGTATCCGGAGGCGTGGTATCGCGAGGGTCGCGCCTGGAACGAGGCGTACCTGGTGCGCGCGATGCTGGGACGCGGAGGACGCTGGCGCATTCGCTTCTGGAACGACTGGTTCTGGCGGGCGCACCAGGACGAAGTGAAGCGCGCACTGCCCGGGACGAATTCGCTGGGGGCGAGCCTGTGGCTGGAGGACGCGACGGCATGAGTGCCGGACTTTGGATGCGGTCGCTGATCCAGGCGCTCTACTCCAGACTGCCGCGCACAGAAAAGTCGGGAATGGCGCAGCATTTGTGCGGGGGGCTGGCACAGATGAATCAGCAGTTGCTGCGCCTGCGCTATCAGGAGTTGGCCCGGGATGGGGTGTCGCTGCCAGGCTTTGACGAGGCGGGGTTCCGATGGTTTTCGCAGAACGGCGAGGATGGGGTTTTGCTGATGCTGTTCGCGGTGCTCGGCCACACCAATCGACGGGTGGTCGAGGCGTGTGTCCAGACGGGCATCGAATGCAACGCCGCGAACCTCATCGTGAACCATGGTTGGTCCGGGCTCCTGTTCGACGGCAATGAACAGAATCTCCGTCACGGGCGGCGTTTCTATGCACGGTGCCCGGACACCGTGTGCTCGCCGCCGCGTCTGGTGTCCGCCTGGCTGACTGCGGAGAACCTGAACTCCCTGATCGAAGCGCAGGGGTTCGGCGGCGAACTGGATCTCTTCTCACTCGATGTGGATGGCATGGATTATTGGCTCTGGAAGTCCCTGACGGTGGTGCGTCCGCGCGTCGTGGTGCTGGAGTACAACAGCCTGTGGGGACCGGATGATGCCGTGACGGTGCCCTACGATCCGGGCTTCGTGGCAAAGCTTACCGCGGAGGGGCCGAACTATGCCGGGGCGTCTTTGCGGGCGTTCGTGGAGTTGGGAAGGGCCAAGGGCTACCGATTGGTCGGCTGTGAGCGGCTGGGGTTCAACGCCTTCTTCGTGCAGCATGGTCTTGGGGAATCGATATTTCCGGAGGTCTCCGTGGAGTCCTGCCTTTCCTCCGCGTTCGCGCAGCGTTCCCGTGCCGAGCGATTGCCCCTGGTTCGCGACCTGCCCTGGCAACGCGTGTGACCCAGGATCGCCTCATCGTGACCTGCGACGCGCTGCCGATCCCGCCGCTCACCGGGCACAATCGGAAAACGCACGATCTGGTCAGGGCCATCTCCCGCGAGGTCGAGGTGGTGCTGGCCGGCTACGCCGAGTCGGAGGATTCGTCCGAGGCGATGCGGGAGTACTGGCGGCCCTCGGGTGTGCGCTGCGAGTTCCTGCAGCGCCGGTGGCGCGGCCGCCATCTCCGCAGTGCGTGGCACCGCCTCTCGCTGCCGACGGTGACCCGGGATTTTTGCGGTGAAGCGGCGCTCGTCCGCCGCGAGGCCGCGGGCGGACCGGTCCGGGTTCTGGCGGATTTTCTCTCCGGGGCTCCGTTGGTGGCGCATCTTCCGCCCGGTGTCATGGTGTCAGGTCACGACTGTCTCTCCCTCCTGTTCCGGGAGGAGTCACGCCACGCGTCCGGGTTCCGGACGCGTTTGCATTTCTGGATGCGACGGCAATTCGCGCTGACGGCTGAACGTCGGTTCGCACATCGAGCGTCCGTCTTCCATGTGGTCTCGGAGCAGGATGCCCGGGAGATGCGGAGGGTGAATCCGCAGGTGCGCTTGGTGGTCATCCCGATCGGCGGCGCGGAGGTAACCGATGTCGAGTTGGCGGGGGCAGGGGGGAGACGGCATCGCGTGATCTGGGGCAACCTG
>CAZYJB010000244.1:0-6417 GCA_964647675.1 uncultured Verrucomicrobiota bacterium
AGACCGGGAAACGACTCGCCGAGGGTGCGCGCGAGCGTGGGAAAGAAGTCGTCGCCCGAACCGAGGACGGTCAGCGCGGCGAGCCGGCGAAGCAGGATCTCGGCACGGCGGCGGTCCGTGATGTCGCGGGCGAAGCCGTCGAGACGCGCGGAGTCGGCGCCGCAGTTCGCCACCGTGGACGTGACTTCAATCGTACGGCGCTGACCTTGGTGCGTGAGAACGTCGACGACGAAGGGATCGCCGAGCCCGCCGGTACGGAATCGCGTGGCCAGCCGGGCGACGGTGCGTGACTTCTCCTCCGGGGGAAGCAGGTCGAGGATGCAGCGCCCGAGCAGGGATTCCCGCGGATGCCCGAGCATGCGCGCGGCCTCGTCGCTGACGGACAGGAAACGTCCCTGGGCATCCAGCGAGTAGGTCCCCGCATCGGCGGCTGGCGGTGCGACCGCCGGGGGCTCGGGGGAGGCTTGGGCCACGGGGACGTTCATGGGCGACGCGGGAAACGGAATCCCGCGGACCAAGATACCGTTACCGGGTCGCGCGCGTCCAACAGTCCGTAGGCGCGCGGTGGGCAGGCACGAACGCGAAAACGCTCCCGGCGCCGGAAGCGCGGGGAGCGTAAGCAGTTCCGGGCAACAGAGCCCGGGAAGCGGGGTGGCGCCTCGGGCTAGACCGCGTGCGAGGAGATGACGGACTCCTCGGAACTGGCGGACGGCCGGCGCGGGAACGGAGGCGGGGAGTTGAAGCTCCAGAACTCCGCGAGGCTGCGCAGCATCTCGACGTACTCGTCCGTGCGCGTGGGCTTGACGAGGTATGCCATGATGCCGAGCTGGTACAGGCGGTCGCGATCCGACTCGTGGGGCGAGGTGGTGAGCACCGCGACGGGCAGCGTCCGCAGCATGGGGTCACGGCGCAGTTCGGCGAGGAACTCGTGCCCGTTCATGCGCGGCATGTTGATGTCGAGCAGGATCAGGAACGGCAGCGGATGGCCGTCCGAACGCAGCCACTGGAGGGCGGCCTCGCCGTGGCGCGCCACCTCGATGGGGAAGGCGGCGGGGAGCCGCGCCAGGGCGCGCTCCAGGCTCAGCACATCAACCTCGTCGTCCTCGACGAGCAGGAGGGGCCGCTTCTCCCGGCAGAAGCGCTGCAGGCGGTCGGCCCGCGCGCGGTTCTGCTGCCACGCGGTGGCGAAGCGCATGAGCTCGTGGACACTGTTGAGTCCGAGCTTCTGGCGGATGTTGGCGCGGTGCACGTCGACCGTGCGCGGGCTGATGGAGAGACGGTCGCCGATCTCCTTGGCCTCGAAGCCTTCGCCGGTGAGCTGAAACACCTCGAGCTCGCGTTCGGTGAGAATCTCCTCGGGCGACGAATCGACGTTGGTGCTGTTCTCCTCGCGCTTGACGAGCTTGGGCAGCAACCCGGGGGACATGTAGCGCTCGCCGGACGCCACCTGGCGGATGGCGGGAAGGAGCGCGTCGGTGGCGGTCGACGGGTCCAGGAAACCCTTCACGCCCGCGCCCAGGGCGGAGTCGAGCAGTTCCGGCGTGCCGTTCTCGGCGAGAAGAATCAGTGAAGGCGTTGAACCGTTGGCACTCTGGGGCAGCGTGGCCCCCAGGGTGCGCAGTTCCACCACCGCCGCTTCATCCAGCACGATGACGTCGGGTCGCAACGTTTCGATCTGGGGCAGGGTGCGCGCCATGTCCGGCGCCTCGCCGGCGAGCTCGACCCCGCTCTGACCCGAGATGCACGTCCTCAGTCCCGATCTCACGAGGGCGTTGCCGAGCGTCAGCAGGACCCGAATGGGCGCCTTGCCGGTAGGAGGGGGCGTAGGTGAATTCAAGTTTGGCATGAGCGTACGTCGGGGTTACTGCAACTGCAATACTGCTGACGAAAGGGAATCCGTGACAAGTCCGGTCTCGGACCGGTGCCGGGGTCGAGCCTGCGCGGCCGCCCGCCCGCGGGACAGACCGGCCGAGTGGGCATCGCCACGGATCACGGACTCGGCCCGACGGCCGGTGGTGTTTCGGAATGGCTGACTCCACTGAGCAAAGCTCATACCCGGTATATCGTGCGTCTACCCGGTTTGCTTAAGCGATTTCTTACCTCGCACCTCCGCTGCGCGATTGCCGGGAGCGGGTTTGACGCACTCGTTTTTCTTGGCGCGCGTGTGGCGACGATCCGTGAGACGGGTTGGTTCCGGGATGTGGAATCGCGTAGTCGAATCCGGCGGACCCCATCAACCGGCCCTGGGGGCGCCATAGCTGGTGCCCAGCGCGCCGGGGAAGTACCAGCCGCGCACGAGGTCGCGGAAACCGGAAAGCAGGGGCCGGTTTTGGAGGATGACGAACAGGTCGACGAACAGTCGGCCCACGCTGCAGAAGAGCGCCGGCAGGAGCAGCACCAGAACCGAGGTGCGCATCAGGGTCTTCGAGGGCCGGTCGTAGTGCAGAGCCCAGCGGGAGGCATGGAACGCCACCGCGATGAAGTCGAGGCCATGGAGCGCGGCCGCGAAGACGGCGGGGATCATGCCGAAGGTCACGCGCGCGGCGAGGGACGGCCAGTCGCCGCCGTCCATGAGCCGTCCCGCGGTGTGGAGTGCGATGCTGGTAAGCGCCAGGATGAGGTAAGGGGCCAGGAAGAGCCTTCGGATGGCGGCCAAGTGGCCTTCGCAGAGAGCCCGGCTCTGGACCGGCGTGGCAAGCAAGAGCTCCATCGCCCCGGAGCGGCAGGCATCGTGCAGAAAGTAAATGGCGTGTACCGCGAGTAGGAGCTTGAGCAGGTAGAAGGCGGTGGTGAGCACGCCGGAGGCCAGCGAGAGGGCGAGCGGCGTGCGGGTGCCGGAACTCATGGTGGCGAACACGAGCACCGCAATGATCGCGGCGCCCCAGGCGATCCAGCCGGCGCTGCGCCGCGCCGGGCTGTGATGCCACGCGTACCACGCCAGCGGACCGTCCGGCCACCGGTTCTCGTCACGGGCCGCCATCCAGGCACGCGCGCGGGCAGGTGCGTTCGCCCTGGACGCGTCGCTGGCGTGTGGGATGGCGCCCTGCTCACGCCAGCCGTGGCGGACGATCAGGGCGGCGAGCGCGACGAAACACCAGGCGAGCGCGTGCTGGAACAGGAATCCGGAAAGGAAACCGCGGCGTAACGCGGTGCCGTCGTTCTCGAAGGCTGCCGTCAGGAGTCCGGAGGGGCTGGCCAGTTGGATGAGCGTCCAGGGCGAGTGTGGCACCAGGGCATTGATTCCGGCGGCACCCAGGCTGGGCAGGATGGTCAGGCCGGCGACCAGCGCGAAGGCCGTCCCGGCCGCCTGCCGGTCGTCGGTGGCCAGCGTGGAGACCCAGAGTCCGAGGGCGAGCGACAGGAACAGGGAATTGAGGAGTACCGCCTGCACCGCCCAGAACTCGCGCCCGGTGACTCCGCCCAGGCACACCGTCAGCGCGGCCACCGGCAGCGCCGCCAGGAGCGCATGGAGCGGCATCAGCGCCAGCGCGGTGAACTTGCCCGCCACCACGTCGAAGCCGTTGAGGTCGGTGAGAAAGAGGAATCCCAGAGTGCCCTCGCGGCGTTCGCGGCTGATGCAGTCCGCCGTGAGCAGCGGGCCGGCGATCAATACGAGGATCAGGGCGAGCGTACCCAGGATCTGCAGGAGGAGCCGGCCGGAGGCACCCGCTACGCCGGGGAACGCGGCGGGCAGGAGGAATACGCCGCCGAGCATCACGGCCGCCACGGCTCCGAGGAATCGCACGAGGAACGTGGAGCGGCGTCTCGCCGCCACCCGCAGCTCACGCCTGACCACAGGCAGGAACGTGACCATCAGCGCGCGCCGGATTGGGGGCTGAGGGAGGACGGATCGAGCTGGTACTTCGGAGTCGGTGCGGTGCCGGGTAATGCGCCGGTGTCCCACCACCGCTTGGCCATCCACAAGCCGAGCACGCCGCACGCGATGGCGATCGCGATGCCGGCGCGACGCCGGAGGCGCGCGGCGTCGACGCGGAGCCGCTCTTGCTCGAGCTCCACGCTCAACTGCTCCGCAGCGGTGAGGCGCGCCTCGGTCCTCGCCAAAACACCCGGCCACTCGAGGCCGGGCAGCGGCCGGAACTGGAAACGATAAAAGTAGGACGAGCAGCCGTTGCGCGCGCAGTAGTGCTGCAACAGTCGTGCGTGCTTGGGATTCGCCGCCGCGTGGGCGTCCTCGGCGGCGAAGGCCGCCGCCAAGTCCTCGCCCGACAGCTCGAACCCGCATTGGGCACATCCCGCCACCACGCCCTGTCCGAGGATTTCGGCCAGACGCGCGCCGCCGACACCCAGTTCGCCCAGCGAACCGACGAGTGCCTCGTGAAACGGCCGCAACCGCTCCAGGCGGACATCACGATGAAGATCTGTGGCGGGTGGAGCCATGGCGTCCGACGATAGCGGATTCCCAACGACGGGTCAGCAGGGTTTGCGCCCCGGGCGTCAGGGGCTCACGGCGGGTTTGTACCAGATCCACTCCTTCGTGGCCTCGTACGGGAAGTAGGGATCGGTGGCCAGCGATGGGGTGAAGTTGTGGAACTTCACGTGCCCGTCGACGAAGGCCACGGGCGATCGGAACTCACGCGGTGCACGCTGGGGATCCGTGAATTCGCTCCCCCCTTTCGCCATGTGCCACTGGTACCATCGTGGACCCGAGTCGATGCAGCCATAGATCCGGGCTGGCGGTTCGTGCAGCAGGATGTAGAGGGACGGGTTGGGCGCCCAGTCTTCGGACTGCCCGGCCAGCCCGCCCGCCCGTGGCAACCGGAAACCGCCCCCTGACAGGAAGTCCAGCGGGCCGCTGTTGTAGTGGTAACTGCAACCGACCGTCTCATAGTTCGAGGGCGACTGGCGCGCCGGCAGGCAGGGCATCGCCGGCTGACCCTTGTCGCGCGGGCATTTGTAGACCGCTGAGGGCGCCATATAGCTGTAAAGCGGTCGCGCCTCGGCCGAAGGGTAGACGCTCAGCAGGCCGGAGATCGGCTGCTGGCCTCCAAGCGCGTACTGCACGGAGCGCATCGGGCCGGTGGGTTGCCGAGTTCCGGGATCCAGTTCCCGCACCTCCTGCGGCGGGTAGCGGCTTTCGTGGTCCTCCATGTAGACGCGCATCGCGATGCCCATCTGCCGGAGATTGTTGATGCAGGTGGTGACGTGGGCGCGCTCCTTGGCCCCGGCCAGCGACGGGAGCAGCATGCTCGCCAGGATCCCGATGATCGCGATCACGACCAGGAGCTCGATCAGGGTGAACCCCGGGCGGGTCCGGGATGGGAGTCGCGCGCGCATGAATTTGGACTACGGGTGTCGGCATCAGGATACGCCGCGATCCCGGACTGGCAAGGGGCGCGATCGACCGGTGGGGAAGCACGAAGGGCAGGCCGGGAGGCCTGCCCTTTCAGTAGACCGTTGGGATCGTGGCGAGACGGGCTCAGGGACGCGGGTGACGTCGGCGCAGGAGCGCGAGGGCTCCTCCGCCCAAAAGCATCAATGCCCACGGCGCGGGTTCGGGAATGCCCGCCACGACGACGCCGTACATGTTCCGGCCGCCTTCGCCGAATTCATTCAGCGTGAATGTGCCGGCGGGGAAAATCTTCAGGTAGACCGAGGAGAATTGGTTGATCGTGCCGTCGGCATTCTCGTCGATGCCCACGGTATCGGGGAAGCCCGGGTTCCCGACTTGGTTTCCGTTGAGGCTGACCGGCACCCAGAGGTCCTGGGAGACCCACTTCATGTAGGTGTTGAAGTCCGGCGGGTTGGCGTTGTCGTTGTCTCCCAGCCGATTGTCGATGAGCAGGTAGACCAGCGAATGGTGCGCGATGGTGATGTCGAGCGCGAAGGCCGCGTTGTCGCGATTGTTGTTCGCGATCATGATGTACTCCTTACCCACGAGGTAGGAGGGCAGGGGAACGGTCCCCGACGCCGCGTTGTAATCATGCACGCGGTCGGTCATCGCCTTCGCGTTCTCGCCAAACGTCCCCACGGTGTAACTGGGGACGAGGACCGTGCCCGTCGGGTTCTGGATGTCGAACGTCACGCCGGTCGCCATGGCAGACGGGCGATCGGTGTCTCCCCCCCGTTCGACGACGGAGAGAATGTTGGGGCTCGCCTTCACAGGGACCACACCGAGGGTCGTCGCTGTCAGCACGAGGCACGAAAGGTGCCGAAAGTTCTTGCTCATAGCAGGGCGGGGATTGGAGGGACCCTGCCCGGGGCCACCGTCGGCGAGCAAGCGAAAAGGCAGGGGACCGGGTCGTGGCCGTCGCACTATCCATTCCCGGGCTCCCGGCAACGGGAACGACCGGCAGGTGTCTGCCGGTCGTCGCGAGCCCGCTGGGAGTGGCTTGGGGGGCTATTTCGCGAGCTCGCCTTCCACCAGTTTCTTCGCCTCGGCGAGCATGCTGCGGGTGA
>CAZYJB010000245.1:0-6406 GCA_964647675.1 uncultured Verrucomicrobiota bacterium
GGGTCCCGTAACCTGCGGTCGGTAGATCCGGACGTTGGCCCCGTCGAAGAACCCGTTCGTCAGTGTCTGATAGAAGGCGGTGGTCGGCCCCGCGTTGTTCTCAATGAAGCCTTCACCGCCCCCGGTTGCCGCGAAGATGTGCCGAAGCAGAGTGGGTTCGAATCCCGGGTCGAGTGTGTGGTTGTTGACCAGGGAAGCGAGAAGGTTGAATCCGAACCGCTCGGGCTCCGGCGCGACGACCGTCGTCGACACGGCGACGTCAGCTCCCGTCAGGATGACGGGAGCTGGATCCGGATCGGGATCCGGATCGGGATCCGGGTCGGGATCGACGGCGGGGGCGGGATTGGCGTGGTCTCCGAGGAATGAGAGCAACAGGGCGTCGGAAATCCGGGCGGGATCCGAGAGAGCGGCGCCCGCTAAAGCCGCAGGCACGACGGGGCGGGCGAAACGGACGAAATCGAAGTCGGCTTGGAGATCGGGGTTTGCACCCGAGAGTGTGCCGCCGCCGGAAGCAGCCGCGCCGTTCGTGAGGACATGGGTGTTGTGCCACGGATACCCGACGGATTCGCACAACGGCCAGTCGGTGTAGACGGTGAGCCCCGCCTGGAGGGTGGAAGGCAGGTCCGCGCGCAGGTAGCGCCGGTGAACCTGCCATGGGCCACCCGGTTCACGTCGGAGCGCGA
Source organism: uncultured Verrucomicrobiota bacterium (assembly GCA_964647675.1). Classification (GTDB taxonomy): domain Bacteria; phylum Verrucomicrobiota; class Verrucomicrobiia; order Limisphaerales; family CAIMTB01; genus CAIMTB01. Next base: position 684 of record CAZYJB010000245.1, read on the forward strand.
TCATGTGGGGGCCGATCCGGGCGACCTGAATCGTGGCCCGTGGAGTACCGGGTTCGATTTCGAGGACCGACTGACTGTTCCGGGTGGTCTTGACTTCGAGCTGGTAGGAATTGGGCTGACTCGCCGCGCCCAGAGAGAGGAAGACGTAGTTCTGACTCCCGAACTGCCATTCGGCGGGGGAGGTCTGGGCGACGGGGGCGCGGACCATGATGCCTGCCAGCGAATAGAGGGAGCCGGGAGCCGCCGTCCCCGCGCGGTTGCGGGGTTCGACTTCCGTGGTGACGACGAAGTCGCCACTGACCTGGCGATACATCAGTTCGCCCCGCCATTCCCCATACCAGGAGCTGGTGTGAGGCACGAGCCGGAGCCAACCCTTACGTTCCCCATCGAGGCTGAGCCGATCGAGGGCGTCGTTGCCCCAACCCTCAGTGTTCACGACCCGCAGCCAGGAGTCCTTCGTCGAAGCCTGATCGAACTCGTCGCTCAGCGGGCTCAGGTCATCGGCGCCGCGGATACGGAGGAGACCGCCGGAGACAAGGGCGAGATGGAGCCCGACGACCACCCATCGGACGAGGGTTCGCCCGGGTCCGTGGTGCAGGTTGGAAAACCGGGGCGATTGGGGGAAGGCCATGGCGGCTGGCGAAGGGGGTTGAGTTGGAATGGAGGTGAACCGACGTTAACTTCGAATCGGGCTGCTGCGGAGGCGGCTAGCGTTGAGTCTTGCATGGAGATTAAGCGAATACCTCCCGAGGTAACAAACTCGCGAATGGACCTCACCCCTAGCCTGCTCCACACCCGCCCCCGGGAATCGGGGCTCGCCAGGAGATCTTTCCTGCCGCTAGCCCGACTGGGGCGGATTCGAGGGTGGGAGAACGCGCAAGAAGCGTGAAATGAACGCCGCACCCGCCAAGGTCTGCACCATACGCCCGCGAATGGCGGAACGTCCGGGGAGGCAATGCGCAGAGGCGGTTGTTGAGGAAGTTCCAGCTTTAGCCCGGGTTGAGCTTCTCCTGCAAGAGACGCAGTTGAGGCTCCGGTCGGGTGTAACGGGTAAGGATGATCTCCCGCCGGATCCTGGGATCGGTCTCCACCGTCGGGATGTGGGCGTCGCCCATCGATGCGGCGGCAAACGTCTCCAACACGCTGCCGACCGTCAGTCCTGGGGCCAATTGCTCGAGCCGGTAACCCAGCGTCACAGGCAGGCAATACGTCAGGAAGCACACGAAAACGTGGGCTTCGATGCGTTCCCCGTTGAGCTGGCTTCGGCGCATCGAGCGTTCCGTCTGAAAAGTGAGTGGGGTCCTGCGGCGAGGGATTTTGGAGGGCGCCCGAGGCGGCGAAGCCGGAGCATCCCCGTCCCGCAGCCGCGGGGATGACGGCCGAAAACACGACACGGGGCCCGGGCCGTGAAAAGAGGCTGGGTCTTCACTACCGCACCGTCGAGCCCGGGGGCAGGTACCGCGCCCCCCGCCCCATCAACGTGGTCGGCGCAAAAGTCTTCTTTTCGCTCGGTCGAATCCGCCAAGTCGGGCTAATACTGCCAAGGATGAGCGAGGGAGTTCTGTGATGAGCGACATCGTCCCACGACCTTTTTTCGCCACGACCCATTGGAGCCTCGTCCTTGGAGCCGGGCAAACGGAGTCGCCGGAGGCGGATCGCGCGCTGGCGGAGCTCTGCCGAGTGTATTGGTACCCGCTCTACGCCTATGTCCGCCGGTTCGGGCACGGGCCGCAAACGGCGGAGGACCTGACGCAGGAGTTTTTTGCGAAGCTCCTCGAAAAGAACTATCTCGGGACCGCGGATCGCCAGCGGGGCAAGTTTCGATGGTTTTTGCTGACCGCCTTTAAATGCTTCCTGGCCAACGAGCACGACCGGGCGACGGCGCAAAAGAGGGGAGGCGGCCGCGCTCCGATCGAACTCGACGCCCTGGATGCTGAGCAACGGTACGCCATCGAACCCACCACCACGTTGGCCCCGGATCAGTTGTTCGACCTCCGCTGGGCGCTGGACGTGTTGGACCGGGTTCGGATCGAACTTGAGTCGGAACAGGCCGCCGCCGGCAAATCGGGCCGCTTCGAGAGCTTGAAGCAGTACCTCCCCGGCGGGATCCCGGCCCAGGATTATGCCACGACCGGCGCGGCCCTCGGCATGAGCGAGTCCGCGGTCAAACAGGAGGTCCATCGGATCAAGCGCCGGTTCGGTGAGCTGTTACGTGCTGAAATTGCGACGACGGTGGCCAGCCCCGACGAGGTCGACGATGAGATCCGCTACCTGATCGACGTGGTCTGCCGGCGTTAGCAGGCAGCGCCTGTCCGGTTGTCGACGCACGACCGCTCACAGCCGTATCCGATGAATCCCACGCCCGCGCCCACCAATTCCCCGCGCTGCTGGGAGTGCGGTCTCGAATTGCCGGCACACGCCGCCGGTGGGCATTGCCCACAGTGTCTTCTGGCCCTCGCGCTCGTGTCCCCAGGGTCCGATGGCGAGGATCCGGCAACCCAAGCGCCCGCGTCGCGCGTGAAGCGGATGCTCGGCGATTACGAACTGGTCGAAGAGATTGCGCAGGGTGGCATGGGGGTGGTCTGGAAGGCGCGGCAGCTGGGGCTGGACCGTTTCGTCGCTCTGAAGACACTGCACGCGGGTAGCCTTGTTTCCGCTCAGGCGCGACTGCGATTCCGACTCGAGGTGGAAGCGGTGGCGCGGTTGAACCATCCGAACATCATCTCCCTCTTCGAAACGGCCGAGTCCGAGGGGGTCCATTACTACACGATGCGCTTGGTGGAGAACGGCACGCTCTCCGGTCTGTTGAGCGACACGTCGCGTCGGCCGCCCTTACGGGATGTGGTCGCCCTACTCGTCAAGGTGGCCCGGGCCATCCAGTACGCGCACCAGCGGGGGATCCTACACCGGGACCTCAAGCCCTCGAACATCCTCCTCGACAGCGGCAACGAGCCCTTGGTCGCGGACTTCGGCCTGGCGCGGTCGCTCCTCGATGACAGCGAATTGACCCAGACAGGGACGATCCTCGGTTCACCTCACTACATGGCCCCGGAGCAGGCGGCCGGGGATCCGGGTCAGGTGAGCACCGCCGCCGACGTCTACGCGCTCGGAGCGATTCTCTACGAGGTCATCGCCGGCCATCCACCCTTCCAGGGCGGAACTCCGCTGGAGGTGCTGGAGCGGGCCAGGTCGGTCGACCCTCCGTCACCCGGTTCGCTGAAGTCCACATGGTCCGTCGCGTCGCGTTCCATGTCACGCGACCTCGACACCATCGCGTTGAAGTGCCTGCGGAAAGAGCCTTCGGCAAGGTATGACTCCGCCCACGATCTGGCCAAGGAACTCGAGCGGTGGCTTGAGGGACGCCCGATTGAGGCCCGAAGGACGGGACCGTTCGAGCGCTTCGGCCGCTGGTGCCATCGGGAGCCTGTCCTCGCCGCCGCCGCCGCCATCGCCCTCACACTCCTCGTCGCCATCATCGCGGGCGGTTTCCTCCACGTCAGGCGCATCGAACAGGCGCGGCGCCAAATAGCCTCCCAGGCGGGCGCGCTGCGCCAACAGAATGTCCAGATCCGACTGCGCGAGGCCGAAAGCCTGTTCGCTGCGGACGAGGCATCCCGGGCCGTGGCCGTTCTCGCGGGTCTCGTTCGCGAAAACCCCAGCAACGCGGTGGCGATCACCCGCCTGGTCTACGCGCTCGAGTACCGGAACTTCGGTCATCCAGTATCCGCACCGGCGCCCTACCCGGGCAACGCCTTGGGTATCCACTGGCGCTCCGGCGCGAATCGCATCGTTGTCGCAGGTGAGGATGGTCTGGTCCGTCAATGGGATGCGGCCACCCTCAAGGCCCTGGACGGGTCCATCTCCCTTGGTCCCGGCGCCACCCGGGTCGCCTTCAACTCGGACGGAAGCCACCTGGCGGTGGCGCGCGGTACGGTGGTCGAATGCTGGAACCTCGTCACCGGGAGCCGCATCCATGCGTTGGATCACGGGAGGGCAGTCACCGCGTTGGGGTTTTCCCTCGATGGATCCACCCTGGCATCGGCCGATGAGACCGGGCGATCGCGGGTCTGGTCGATGGACTCGGGTCGGCCTTTGGGGCCGTGGGTGTCGCCCGGTGCGCCGATCCTGGAAGTCCATTCCACCGGCGGTTCCAGGCACCTGCTGGCGACGGTCGCGACGGGACGGCGGGTTCAGGTCTGGGATGCGGTGACCGGTCGACTGCGTTGGGAATTCGAGGGCGGGAAGGACGGAGTGATCCTCGCGGCGTTCAATCTGGATGGGTCCCTGCTGGCAACTGCCGACGGCCCGAACCTGACATTACGGGAGTCGCTCACGGGATCGGTGCGTGGACCTGGATTCACCCGGGAGGGTCAGGCCGTGCTCCTGAAGTTCGATCCGAGAGGAAGCACCGTCGTGATGGCCACGGAGGGCCCCACCGGTCACTACCTCCATCTGATCCCCGTTCAGGGCGGCGAACGTTCCAAGGCGACCATTGAGTACCGGCAGCGGATCCGGTGCATCGCGTTCAGCAGGGACGGAGAGCGAATCGCCGTAGGGAGCGACGATCGGACGGCGCGGATCTGGTCAGTGGCCGACGGGCGAGCCATGAGCGAATCGTTGCAGCATTCTCGGGGGGTTCATTGGGTGGCTTTTGGCGGGAACGACCATGAGCTGTTGACCGGTACCTTCGCCGCCAACCTCGGAGCCTGGCGGCTGGGGAAATCAGGCGCGCAAGAGACTTTCGAGCTCGGTCAGCCCGTGATCTCGGCCGCCTTTGATGCGACCGGGAATCGACTGGCCCTCGGCGGGCGCGAAGGCCGAGTCGGACTTTGGAGGCGGGCCGATTCATGGGATGCCACAATGGTCCCGGGCCATCAGGGTCCTGTTTGGTGGGTGGAATTCAGTCAGGACGGCCGGCGATTGATCACGGCCGGAGGAGACGGATCGGCCAAGTTGTCCGATCTCACGACGGGGACAGTTCACGAACTGCGCCACAACAACTGGAGTTGGGTGATGAGCGCTCGATTCGACGCGACCGGGAGCCGCGTGGTGACGGCGTCCCATGATCGGAGTGCCCGGGTCTGGGATGCTGAATCGGGCCGCCTGATCCAGACCCTGGTCCATCCGGTCGACGTGGGCGACGCCTGTTTCAGTCCCGACGGACGCCTGGTCCTGACGCGCGGGAAGGATCCGGTCGCGAGACTGTGGAGCGTGGAAGATGGCCACCTGTTGAGCGACGCGATGGTTCATTCGTCGTGGGTGGATGTGGTCCTGTTCACTCCCAACGGAAAGTGGCTGGTGACGGGATCCCGTGACGCCACTCTAAAATACTGGGACGTCGCCGCGATGGTTTCGGGGCTGCGCCAACCGGACTACGCCCATTGGGTTCCTTCGGGCGTCCTAAACATCCGGCAGTCGCGAGACGGGCGGCGGACCGCCGTGATCCTGGAGGATCAGTCCGTTCGGCTTGCCTCCACGGAAACTTCCGGGAGCGTGATCCCCCTGAGCCATCGTGGTGTCGTGTTCGATGCCCAATTCGACCGGCACGGCGAACGCCTCGTCACCGTGGCCAGCCGGGGCGGAGCGAGACTTTGGGATGTCCGGAGTGGACAGCCAATCAGTGAGACATTCCTTGATCCCGGGACCGTGTGGCTTGCCAGGTTCCACCCCAACGACACTTCGGTGCTGACTGCCGGAGAGGAGGGAGCGGCACGGCTCTGGTC
>CAZYJB010000246.1:0-6383 GCA_964647675.1 uncultured Verrucomicrobiota bacterium
GTCACCCAGAACCCACAGGACATCCCGGACGTGATCCTTGGCCAGCTCGGCAACCGCATCCAGCACGCCCTGCGCGCCTTCACTCCGCGCGATCAAAAGGATATCCGCGCTGCCGCCCAGACGTTTCGGACCAACCCAAGCCTCGACACTGAGGCAGCGCTCACCCAAGTGGGGGTCGGCGAAGCCCTGGTCTCCCTGCTTGATGAACGCGGTCAGCCCACGATGGTCCAACGCGCGCTCATCTGTCCTCCCCGCTCCCTCATCGGCCCGATTTCTCCGGAGCAACGCCAGCGAATCATGTCCGATTCCCTGGTCGCGGGTGTGTACGAGAAGGCGGTCGATCGAGAATCCGCTTACGAGAAACTGTCCCAGGCCCACACCTCCTCATCCCCACGAGCCACCGCGCCGGCCGCCAAGTCGGGAGGTTTCTTGAGCGGCCTATTCGGAGGCGGTTCCGCCCCCGCCCCCGCTCCCGCGCCCCTGAACAGCCTCCCCCAGGCGCCCGCCAAGTCACGCGGACGCCAGCCCGATACCCTCGTCGAAACCATGGCCAAGAGCGCCGTGCGCACCGTGGGCAGCACGATCGGGCGGGAGATCATGCGCGGCGTACTTGGCTCCATTTTCGGAGGACGCCGGCGATGAACACCACCCTTCACCCATCCATGCTCCCTGCTGCCGTGATCGTCGGTGCAGCGATGCTGCTGCTCGGTCGAAAGCTCTTCTGGATCTTCGTGGGCGGCACCGGATTCGTCATCGGCGCGTTGCTTGCGGCGAAGCTCCTCTCGGGCCGCGCGGACTGGGTTTTCCTGGCGATCGCAGCAGGCGGTGGCCTGTTGGGTGCTCTTGTCGCCGTGTGGGCGCAGAAGTTTGCCGTCGGTCTGGCCGGATTCCTCGCGGCCGGCTACCTCGCGCATGCGGTGGCGCTGTCCTTCACCCCAGACCCGGGCGCTTGGATCGCCTTCGGCGTGGGCGGAATCCTGGGAAGCCTCCTGCTTCTCGCCCTCTTCGATTGGACGCTCGTGGCGTTGTCCTCGCTCCTGGGCGCCGCGCTGATCGCCCAGCATGTACCGTGGCAGGAACCGTTGCCGTTCATCGCCTTCGTCGTGCTGCTCGGCTTCGGCATCGCGATTCAGTCCCGGTCACTGCGGCGCGGGCGCAGCGCCGCGAAGAAGCCGGTCAAGGACGAGGCCTGATTCCGGCTCGTCGCGGGTTCGCGCAACTCGCGTCCCTCGTACCGCCCGTGGGAAAAACAAAAACGGGGCACCCGGCTTTCGGCCGTGGCACCCCGGTCGTCGCGGCTCGCGATGGATCCCGCGTTCTCGATCCTCTCCGCTCGGCTCAAGGCTTGTCGTACTCGCCGAGCTCGCGGATCCAGATGTTGCGGAAGCGCATCGGATTGCCATGGTCCTGGAGTCCGATCGGGCCTCGCGTCGGCGTGTTGGCCTCGTAGGCAGCCACTTCACGGTGCCGCACTGGACCGATGATCGCCTTGCGATGCTGCGTCACCACGCCGTTCAGGATAATCGTGACGTACGCGGGATCGACCACCTTGCCGCCCTCCACTTTGGGCGCCTCGAAAATGATGTCGTAGCTCTGCCATTGGCCCGACGGCTTGGAGGCGTTGGCCAGCGGTGGCCACTGGCCGTAAATCGCGCCGATCGTGCCGTCCGGGTAAGTTGGGTTCTGGTAGCAGTCGAGCACCTGGATTTCATACAGCCCGTGCAGGAACACGCCACTGTTGCCTCGCTCCTGGCTGACCCCTTCCGGCGGATTCGGCGTCGCGAACTCGACGTGCAACTGGAAGCTGCCGAACTTGTCCTTGGTCTCGATGCTGCCGCTCTTCTCCACCACCTGCATGTAGCCGTCTTTCACGATCCAAGGCGCCGGCGCGCCGCCCTTGGTCCACTTGGAGAGATCCTTGCCATCGAAAAGCACCACGGCGTCGGAAGGTGCCGGCGCCCCGTGGCTGAAGGCGGCACCCGGAGTGACCACGCGCGGCTGCGGACGTTCCGCGTCGTGCACGCGCCAAGTCTGACCGGTGATGCGCGGGGTGTCGGTGTAACCAGGCTTGTCGGCGGCCACGGCTCCCATGACGGAAGCCAAGCCCACCGCAACACACAGCGAAGAGCAATAGTTCATATCGGTCCCGCGAGCATCCCCTTGTCCCGCCCCGACCGGCAAGCGGGATCCCCTCCTCGGCCGCGCCGGCAGCCCCCTGAGCCGCTCCGTCCAGCACCGTTCTCGACGCGCCGCGCGGCTTCGGCCAGCGTGCGCGGCGCCCCCATGAAGACCGCCGACGTCTTGCAGGCGCTCGCCGCCAAGGCCACCGCGACCACCAAACGCACGCTCATGCGTCACGGCGCGCCGGAACCTCTCTTCGGCGTCCGGATCGGCGACCTCAAGCCCCTGCAACGCCAGCTCAAGGGGAATCAGGAGGTCGCGCTCGAACTCTTCGCCACCGGCAATTCGGACGCCATGTATCTGGCGGGACTCATCGCGGATGGACGCGCCATGACCCGCCGGCAACTCGATGCCTGGGCCAAAGGTTCGTCGTGGCACATGATCGCGAGTTGTGCCGTGGCGTGGGTGGCAGCCGAGCACCCGGACGGCTGCGAGATCGCCAGAAAATGGATCGACGCGAAGGCACCCCTCGTGGCCATCGCGGGATGGTCGACCCTCGCGGCGATTGCTTCGACGACCCCCGATGCCGCGCTGCCAATCGACGACCTGCGCGCGCTTCTTGATCGTTGCGCGACGCGTATTCACTCCGAACCCGACCGCGTGCGCTATGTGATGAACAGCTTCGTCATCTGCTGCGGCACCTACGTGGCACCCCTTGCGGAGGACGCGATGGCCACGGCGAAACGCATCGGCCCGGTCTCGGTCGACATGGGCGACACCGCCTGCCAAGTGCCCGAAGCCGCGGCCTACATCCTCAAAAGCCGCCGCGGACAGCCGGTCGCGCCCAAGCGAAAGTCACTTCGTTGCTGAGGCCCGCGCCCGCTCGTCCGGTTCGTGATCACTTCAGATTCAGATCGACCCACTGCCCACGCATTGCCGAGTCCACCGCCGCGTCCATGACCGCCTGCGCGCGCGCGCCTTCGCGGAAGGTCACGGAACAGTCGCGTTGCTCGCGGATGGCATTGATGAACTCGATCGCCTGGTCGTAGCGGAAGGCGACCAACGGATCGCCCACCGACGGGTCACGCTTCGAGCCGGGCCAGGTCCAGAACTCGCGCGGGACCTGGAGTTCCGCCAGTCCCGGGCCGCCCTTGCGCCCGGACTGCAGCGTGTTCCAGCGGCCGGTGGTGAACTCGAAGGTGGCTTCGCTGCCGTTGATCTCGACGTAATCCAGACTGCGCCAGCTTTCGTTGCGACCGCTCGCCAGCTTCGAGCTCTCGAGCATCCCGGTCGTGCCGGACTCGAACTCGGCGAGGATTCCCACCCAGTCGTCGGTATCGTTGGGCTGGCCGTCGCGCACCGGAGTGAGGGTCTTCACGTTGGCCACCAGTCGGCGCATCGGGCCCACGAGGTGATGCGCGAAGTCGATGCGGTGGCTGAGCATGTCACCCAGTTCACCCGTGCCGGCCAGCGCTCGCTGCTGGCGCCAGCCGAGGTTGCGCGTGCCCCAGTCCTGCAGACGGCACGAGCGATAATGATACGGCTGGCCGAGATCGCCACGCTGCACCAGGTGATGCAGATAACGCATCGCCGGCACGAACCGGTAGGTGAACGCCGTCATGTGCCGCACGCCGGCCGCATCGGCCGCGGCCGCCATGCGCTCCGCGTCGGCGCGGTTCAGGGCCAGCGGCTTCTCGCAGAGCACGTGTTTGCCGTGCGCGATCGCGTCCAGCGCAATGGGCGGGTGCGTGAGGTTCGGGGTCGCAATAATGACCGCATGCACCTCCTCGCGCCGCACGATTTCCTCATAGCGCGTCGAGACGATCGACGCGCCGGTCTGCTGGCGTGCCTTCTCGAGCGTCGGCGCGTGCGCATCGCAAAGCGCCACCACGCGCACTTCGGGACAGAGGGCCAGGCCGGGAAGGTGGTTCTGCAGGGTGATGCCCCCGCATCCGATGATCGCAACATTGAGTGCGGACATGATCGAGGGCCCGAGTAAGCCCTGCCACCGCGGCTGCGCGCAAGCCGGGGCACTCGGATTGGCCAGGCCGGATCCCATCGCCGGGACGCGCGGTTCGCATTCCCGGCACGGCGGCGGGGCGTGAGTCCGTGAAGCTTGCGGCCACGGTGCCCTGCTTGCGGGCCTGGAGACCATGGCATCGCCGATGCTTCTCCCGCACTCGTGAAAAAGGATGCAACCCGCGCGAGCGCCCCGGTGTGTTTGCGCCCGTCGTCGGCATCCGACTCGCGCCCGCGACCGAACCGCATGAAAGCCAGTCCGGTCCTCGTCCCCTTCTCTCCGGCGCTGGCGCGTGCAGCCCGACGCCGATCACCCGCGCTCACTCGCGCGGTGATGCGTTCAGAATCGCTCGATGTGGAATGGGCGCGCGCCTGCGCCCGCGAGGCTCAACTGGGCGACCATCTCGAGACGTGGAGCCTGCTGTTCTTCGGCGCCTCCGCCGCCGTGCTCCTGGCGGGATGCGCCTTTCACGTCGAACGGTTCATCGCGCACTGGGATTCATTCGAAGATTTCGTCCGCGCGATGCTGCGCTGAGTGGCGCAGCGAACGCGGACGGAGTGAGGGTCAAGTGGACGGCCCCGGGTTCGCGCCCGGGGCCGTTTCCCGTGAGCGAGAGGGATCTCGAAGACCGAACGCCGCGCGACCACGCCGACTCACGGAGCGACGGTCATGGCCTTTTTCATTTCGGCGACGAATTCGTCCACGCTCCACGTATTGCCGACGATCACCTTGGCCAGGCGGCCGTGGGTGTCGACAACCACGGTACGCAGGTTGTGATCAGGCAGCGACGTGGGGGTCTGTCGGCGGTAGACCATGCCCACCTGCTCGGTAAGGGCATCGATGTCGATCAGCGCGCCGGTGAGGAAGGTCCAGCGCGCGGGATCATGGGCATTGCGCTCGGCGTAACCCTTGAGCACGGCCGGGCTGTCAAACATCGGGTCGATGGTCAGGCTGAGCAGGTGCCAGTTGGTCTGACTGCCCGAGAGTTCCTTCAGCGCCGCCTGCGCCTGCGAAAAGTTCTTCGAGATGCGCGGGCAGAAGTCCGGCAGCGGGCAGCGCGTGAAGATGAAGGTCAGCCCGAGCGCCTGGCCGCGGTAGTCGCTGAGCTTCACCGGGGCGCCGAGGTGGTTGGTGTAGACGTAGTCCGGCATCACGTCCCCAACCTCCAGCGGTTCCACCTCGCGCACGACCCGCGCGGCATCGTAGGCGAAGGCGGGAGCGGTCGTGGCCCGGGCACCCACCACGCGTACCGAATCGATCCAGTGATCCTCGTCGGTCACGAGCAGCCGGAAGACCACCTCGTCGCCGGGCTTGAGACTGGCGATCTCGCGCGGATCCCGCGCGGTGAACGGCATGGTCATGGGCGGCATGTAGCCCGGGACGACCTCGTGTCGCACGACCACATTCGACCCATCGGCGCGCAGTTCCTTGACCACGCCGGTGACCGAGTAGATGCCGGCCTGCCCGGGGGTGGCCAACCCGGCGTTGGTGGACGCCCGTTCCACCGTCACCTCGCGTCGCGTGCCCGCGAAGAAATAGACCAGCACAAGGACATTCACCAGAATGAGGGCGCCCGTGGCCCAGATCACGCCGCGTTTCACAGGCGGGCAGAATAGGTGACCTCTTGACGCCACGCCAGTCGCGCGTAGTTGAAGGGTATGAACTACGAGAAACTCACGACCAAGGCCCAGGCCGGCCTCCAGGACGCGCAGAACCTCGCCTACCAGAACTCGCACCAGGAACTCGACACGCTGCACCTGCTGATGGCGCTGGTCAGCCAGTCCGAAAGCCTCGTCCCTCCCCTGCTCCAGAAGCTCGGCGTCGTGTTGCCCACCCTGGTCAACGACCTCCAGCGCGAACTCGCGGCCCGCCCCAAGGTCACCGGGTTCAGCTCCTCGGATCTTTTTCCCAGCGCCGCTCTGAAACGCGCACTCGACGCCGCGGAGAAGGAGTCCCACCGCCTGAAGGACGAGTTCATCAGCACCGAGCACCTGCTGCTCGGCCTCATCGACGAGGGTGGCCCCGCCCTCAAGCCGCTCTTCCAGAAGCATGGCATCAAGCACGACGCCATCCTGGCCGCGCTCGCCCAACTCCGCGGCAACCAGCGCGTGACCGATCCCAATCCCGAGGACAAGTTCCAGACGCTGGAGAAGTACGGACGCGACCTCACCGCGGCGGCGCGCCAGGGGAAGATCGATCCGGTGATCGGCCGGGACGACGAGATCCGCCGCGTGATCCAGGT
>CAZYJB010000247.1:0-6379 GCA_964647675.1 uncultured Verrucomicrobiota bacterium
ACTACACGGTGGTCTCGGAACGGTATGCCGACCGCATCCGCGTGTTGGGCGGCGAGATCCGCACGGATAGCCGCGTCGAGACCGTGCGCCGCGGCGAGCGGGAGGTCGAAGTGTCGACCGCCGATCGCACCTGGAGTACGCGCGTGCTGGTGGCGTGTGCGGGTCTGCATTCCGACCGCCTCGCGTTGCAGACGCATCCTGACCTCCCGCTGCGCATCACGCCGTTCCGCGGCGAGTACTACGTGCTCAAACCAGCCGCGTGCCGGCTGGTGCGCAACCTGATCTATCCCGTGCCCGACCCGGCGTTCCCGTTCCTCGGCGTGCATTTCACCCGCATGATCGGCGGCGGAGTGGAGTGCGGCCCAAACGCCGTATTCGCACTCGCGCGCGAGGGCTATGGGAAGTTCGACCTCAGCCTGCGCGACACGTGGGAGACGTTGAAGTGGCCGGGATTCCGCGTGGTGGCGCGCAAATACTGGCGGACGGGCCTCGGCGAATTCCATCGTTCGTTCAGCAAGGCGGCCTTCGTGCGCGCATTGCAGCGGCTCATTCCAGAGATCGAGGCTTCCGATCTCGATCCGGGCGGTGCGGGAATCCGCGCGCAGGCCTGCACCAGCGACGGGCGGTTGCTCGACGATTTCGACATCCGCGAGGACGGCAACGTGATCCACGTGTGCAACGCCCCGTCGCCGGCGGCGACCGCGTCGTTGTCCGTCGGGCGCACCATCGCAGGCCACGTGTTGCCCCGACTGGAAGGGGGCGCCGCATGAGCAGGCGTCCGCGGCTGTCGGTGGTGGTTCCCAATTACAACCACGGGAAGTATCTGCCGCGGTGCCTCGACTCGCTGCTCGCGCAGTCGGTGCCGCCGGACGAGATCTGGATCGTGGACGACGGCTCGACCGACGACAGCCGATTCGTGATCGAGTCGTTCATGGCCCGTGATCCCCGGATCCGCGCGCACTGGCACCCCAAGAACCGCGGCGTGGTCGCGGCGATGAACTGCGGTCTGGGACTGGCGCGCGGTCGAGCGGAATACCTCCACTTCGCGGGCGCCGATGATTTCGTGCTTCCGGGCCTGTTCGAGAAGTCCCTGGACCTGCTCGCGAAGCATCCCCAGGCCGCGCTGAGCTGCACGGTGAGCCGCTGGACGGACACCTCGAACGGGCTGACCTGGCTGATGGGCGCCGGCGTAGCGGAGCGTGCCGCCTATGTGTCCCCGGACGACCTGGTTGGACTCGAGCAGGCGGGACGACTGATGATCGTGAGTCACAGTGCGTTGCTGCGCGCCGATGCGATCGAGGAGTTCGGAGGCGCCTTCCCCGAACGGCTGCGCTGGCACTGCGACTGGTTCATGACCTACGCGCCTGCGTTCCGACACGGGCTCTGTTTCATCCCCGAGGTGCTCTCCTCGGTGGAACTGCACGGCACCTCCTACTATGGCGCGGGTCACAGGCGTCGTGAGCACGATGAGGTCATGGAGAACCTGCTCGCCCTGCTGCACGAGGATCGCTTTCGCGACGTGGGCGAACGCGTGCGGGCGAGCGGCGCGCTGGCGTTGCACTCGACACCCATGCTGCGGGCCATGTGGCGCAACCCCGCGCACCGCGACTTCCTCACGGCGCGATTCGTGCGCAAATGCCTCCGGCGCCGGGCGCAGTTGGTGGCGCGCCGGCACTTCCCAACCTGGCTGGCGCGCCTGTGCGTGCGGCTGTTCCTGAATCAGCGCATGAGCTGAGGCGCGAGGAAGTAGATCCCGGCGCGCAGGGCGGGAAGCTTCATGCCCAGATCGACCTGGATGCGCTGCGGCTCCGCCTTGCCAAGCAGGCGGAAGAGCGAACTGAACGACGCGGGGCGCAGGTACTGGACCAGCGTCGCGTCCTGGATGGCCGCAAGCTTCTCAGCCCGCGCCTGCGCCGCGGAGAAGTCGCCGAGCTCGTCGACGAAGCCAAGTTTCCACGCCTCGGTGCCGGAAAGGAGCCGCCCGTCGGCGTAGTCCTTCCAGTTGTCGGCGAGAAGGCGTCCCCGATCGGCCGTGTCACCCTGGTTGTCCTCATTGCGCGCGCGGGAAAGTTTCCGCCCTTCCTCGACCACCGATTTGAAGCGTTCGAAGGTCTCGTTGACCAGGTCCTGCACGATGCGGCGCTCCTCGGGTGACACCTCGTCGGGCGACTTGTCCGGGCTGAGCATGTCCTTGAGTTGCCCGCTCTTGAACACCTGCGGGCGCACGCCGACCTTGTCCATGAGACCGCGCCAGTTGTAGGTCTGCATGATGACGCCGATGCTGCCGGTGATGGTCAGTTCGTGCGCCACGATCCAGCGGCACGGCGCGGCCACGTAGTAGCCGCCCGAGGCGGCCAGCGTGCCCATCGAGGCCACCACCGGCTTGTCGTGGTCCTCCTGGAACTCGGCGATCAGTTTGTAGATCTCGTCTGAAGCAAGCACCTCGCCGCCGGGTGAGTCGATCTTGAGAATGACCGCCTTCACCGCGCGATCGGCGGCCGCGCGTTCCAACTGTTCGTCGACGAAGCTGACGAGGTTGTTGCCCTGGTGGTCGAACGGTTCGCTGGTAATCACGCCGCCGACATCGATCAAGGCGATCTTGTCCCGCGATGCGCCGTCCTCGATGACCACTTCCTTGAGGTCGTCGCGCAGTTGGGACTGCGTGCGCAGGCTCGACACGCCCGAGAAGCGGATCCGGCTGCCGAGCGACCAGATCACCGCCGTGCCGATGCCGAAGAGGGCGACGAGCAGGAGCAGGACCACCCAGATCCGGGAGCCTCCACCTCTCCGCTGCGGGGTGGACCACGCGGGACCGGCCGGACGTTGGCTCGCGGAAAGCGGTGGGGGAGGGGGCGGACTCGGTGGGCGGGGCGCCGCGGCGGGCGGTGGCGGGGCCGACGGAGGAACCGAGGCGGACGCCGATGTGGCCGGCGAGGGGTCGGGAGACGGTACGCCGTGGTTGGCGAAGTCCCGAGGAGGAACACCCGACCCAGATCCCGAACCCGTTGGCTGCCCGCTTGGCGACTCGTCCATGGCCGGCAAGCTAGGGGACACCCCGTCGTCCCGCAAGTTGGCGACGCTACCCCACCGCGCCCTTGACGCGCGGCACGGGAAGGTTCGGAGTTCGTGCGTCGAACTCCCACGCTCCAGCCCACCCCCATGATCCGACGCCGCCGACTCCTTCCCGCCCTGATCGTGGCGATGGTCGTGGCCCTGGGCTGGGTGGCCTACGCCCAGCGCGGGCGGGGACCGCGGCAGGCGGATGCCAATGGCGGCGGCATGCCCAGATTCGCCTCGCGCGATCGCGACTCCAGGGCGGGTGTCCCCAACTGGGACGTCAACGAACACTTCCGCGGCGATGTGTTCACGTTCGTGCGGCTCGAGTATCCCTCGCGCGGCCGCGGCGGCTGGCGTGTCGACTTTCCGGGAGCCGACCTCAACCTCTCCTACCGCCTCGAGCAGTTGTCCTCCATGAAGGTGGATCCCGAGGCGATCCACATGCCGATTGATGATCCGCGGCTGAACGAATACCCGTTCTCCTTCATCATCGACCCGCGCAGCATGGACCTCAGCCTGGAGGAGGCGGTCATCCTGCGGAAATACCTCTTCGGCGGCGGGTTCCTGCTGATCGACGATTTCTGGGGTGACCGGATGTGGGACCATCTGGTCGGCGAGATGGCCAAGATCTTTCCGGATCGCAACTGGGTGTCCCTGCCGTTGGACCATCCCATCTTCAACGTTCCGTACCCGGTGAAATTCCGCGCCCAGGTGCCGAGCGAAGACTCCGCGGCCCGGACCAAGGACATGCCGATGCCCTACCGGACGTGGGAGGACGAAATCGATTGGGAGGAACCGCAGCCGGCGGATTACCGAGCCTTCCTCGATGACAAGGGGCGCATCATGGTGCTGGTCTGCTGGAACACGGATCTCAGCGATGGCTGGGAGGAGGAAGGCGTGAGCCAGTGGTTCTTCGAGACCTACTCCGAGAAACTGTCCTACCCCATGGGCGTCAACATCATCTTCCACGCCCTCACCCACTGACATGACCTTGCGGCAGGCGATCAAGACCGCCCTTCTCACCCTCCTCACCCTGGTCCTGCTCACGGCCCTGACGGCGGGCGGCCTGTGGCTGTATTTCCATCCGCGGGCCTCGCGCACCGACGCCGTCGTTTACGGACAGCGCCACGGCACGAACCTCACGCTCGACGTGATCCGGCCGGCGTCGCCGAATGGTCTGGGCGTGGCGGTCATGGTGAGCGGCGGATGGAAATCCAGCGGGCCCGGCGGGTTCCCGACCTGGATGGCCGCGCCGTTGCTGCGCCGGGGCTACACGGTGTTCGCCATCTGCCACATCTCCCAACCTGCCTCGACAGTGATGGAAATCACCGAAGACGTGCAGCGCGGTGTGCGGTACGTGCGGCATCATGCGGCCGAGTACGGCATCGATCCCACGCGTCTCGGCGTCACCGGTGGGAGCGCGGGAGGGCACCTGAGTCTGATGCTGGCCACGCGCGGTGGACCGGGCCGCCCCGACGCCGCGGATCCGGTGGATCGCGAGAGCTCGGCGGTCCAGGCAGTGGCAATCTTCTTTCCTGTGACGGATCTGCTGAACCTCGGCACTTCGACCGAGAATCCGGGCGATGGCGGTCCGCCGAAGAGCTTCGTCAAAGCTTTCGGTCCCCAGGCCACCAACATGGTCGCGTGGAAACAAATCGGTCGCGATACATCGCCCATTTACCACGTGCACACGAACATGGCGCCGGTCCTGATCTACCATGGAGACGCGGACACCCTGACACCGCTGGAGCAGTCGGAATGGTTCCAGAAGCGCGCGAGGGAGATGGGACAGACGGTGGAGGTCGTGGTGCATCCGCGGGGCAAGCACGGGTGGCTGACGATGGTCTTCGACCTGCGTCAGTTCGCGAAGTGGTTCGATCGGCATTTGAAGCAGGCGTAGTGGATCGGGTGGCCGCAACGCCCCGCGAGGAATCAGCCGGGGGGCGTGAATCCAAGATGCAGCGCGGCCGGGGATCGGTCTTCTCGAGTGCATCAGTCGGCATCCAGGCGGATGCCGAGTCGCGAGGCGGAGCTCACGACCCACCGGGATTTCGTCACCACTTTGAAATTGGTGGCCAGCCACAGCACTCCCCAAAGCCTTCTTCATCGTCGCTTCATGCACGACCCGGCATGCTGGACGCGCGATGAGGATCCTGGTCGTCGAGGATGAACCACGGTTGCAGCGCAGTTTGGCACGCGCGTTGCGCGAGGCGGGATACGCCGTCGATACCGCCGGTACGGGGACCGAAGGCTTGCAGAAGGCGCAGGATTGGGACTACGACGCGCTGGTGCTCGACATCATGCTGCCCGAACTCGACGGCTGGGGCGTTCTCGAGCGGCTACGGAAATCGAAGCGCACGCCGGTGCTCATGCTCACAGCGCGTGATGGGGCACGTGATCGTGTGCGCGGACTCGACTCCGGCGCGGACGATTACCTCGTCAAACCCTTCGACCTCGACGAGCTCCTCGCGCGGCTGCGGGCGCTGATCAGGCGTTCGGCCGGCCTGGCGCATCCAACGCTCGACGTGAGGGATGTGGTGCTCGACGTGAAGTCGCGCACCGTGACGCGCGCGGGCTCTCCGGTGGTGCTCACGCCGCGCGAGTATGCCATCGTCGAGTATCTCCTGATGCACCGCGGTGAATTGGTCACACGCACCGCATTGTACGAGCACTTGTTCGACGAATCCGAGGACACGCTGTCCAACCTCATCGACGTCCACATGGTGAGCATCCGCAAGAAGCTGGGGAACGACCTCATCACCACGCGGCGCGGGCAGGGCTACTGCATCGAGGGGTGATCCCAGAGGGAGCCGATCGCATGGTGCCCCGTTCCATTCGCTGGCGTTTCCTGCTTTGGCTCGCGTTCCTGCTCGTGATCGTGCTGAGCGGATTCGGCATCACGGCCTATCAGCTGCATCTGACCAATCAAATGGCGCAAATCGACGAGGAACTCGGCCAACGCGTCGGTGCGCTGCGCGGGGATCCGAGGGAATGGCGTGGGGCAGCAGGGTTCGGGAATTCAAGGGGCCCGGGCGGAAAGCCGCCGGGGCCGGATTGGCCGGGTCCGCGTCGCGGCGGCCCGGGACGTGAACCGGGTATGCGGCCCGCGGGGCCCGAGTTTCGTCCCGAGCCGGGGCCACGCGAGGGCATGATTTCGCCGACGGTGGCGGCGACCTACGACGATCCCGAGGCGGGCACCAACGGGTTCTATTTCGTCCAATGGTCGCGAACCGGCACGGTCCTGCGGCGCTCCGCCCAAGCGCCGGAGGATGTGCCGTTTCCGGACAGCGCGGGTGCCACCTCGGTGGTGGAAGCCCGTACC
>CAZYJB010000248.1:0-6379 GCA_964647675.1 uncultured Verrucomicrobiota bacterium
GGCTTCATGCGGCTGCCTGTTCCACCGGCAGAAGGGCCGAAGGGGTGGTGGGTTGGAGGCGCAAAGCATGAACGTCGTCCTGGCACCACGGTCGGAGGTACTGGTCGGACTCCGGGCGAGGCATCGCGTTGGGGGTCGACGGGTCGGCGGGAATTAAGGTTCGAGTGATCCAGTGGCCGGGCAGCAAGTCCCGAAATCCTCCAAGCGTCGGGGTCAGGAAGTACGCGGAGAGTCCATTCTCCGGAGTGGTCTCGGGCAGATCGAGAAACTCGGAATCCAGCACGACTTCCCGTTTCACAATGCCATTTGAAATCGACTCGCCCCGGCTGCCTCCCGAGTCCAGCCCAAGCGACCGAAAACTCCGGCTTTGGCTGTGGTTGCGAGCACGTTCCAAGACCTCCCTCATGCCGAAGAGCCGGGAAGCCCAACTGGCGGTTTCCGGGCCATTGAGTCGAAGGATCGCCTTGGAATTGCATTGAGCCAGAAGTTCCTCGGCCACCTCGGGGCCGTAAGCGTCGCGCATCCCGCTGGTATCCTGCAGCCCTAGGCAAACGGCGGCACCGGCGCTTCGGCTTTTGGTGAGTAATCGGGAAAGTCCGTCCAGTTTCCCCATCTCACGGACTTCATCCAAAAAGAGCCAGGTCTGGCGGTGCCCTGGTGTCTTGGCCTCGGGAAGCGCTAGGATCAACTCGGTCAATCGCTGGAAGATCAGGCGATTCAAGGTATCGACGGCCACCCGGTGCGCTTCGTCGTTCCCGAGCACCAGGATGGACTCCTCAGCCAGCCAATCGCGAAGGCTGATGGTCGATGTGGTCCGATCCCAACACGCGGCGATGGTCTCGAACGGGGCGGTGCAGGTCAGGATGGTGGACACGATGTTCTGAAAAGTGCCCTCGTGTTCGAAGTACTGGAGGAGATGTTGCGTCGACTCCTCCTGGCTCAACACCAATCGCAGGACCTTGGCATCGCGCACGGCGAGCAGGACCTGGCGAAGCGTCCACGTTCCCGGCGCACGCAGAATGAAAGTCGAGATGACGCCAAAGAGCAGGTGTCGGGCGGCGTTGGAAAAAAAGGGGTTCGTGTCCTTGTTGGATTGTGGGATGAGCAGGGTCGCCATTTGCAGGGCGGAACTCGGCGACGTGATGTCGCGGGCCATATTCCAGGCGGACGCGCGGGCATCGAGTGGGTGGAGCAGTCGGATCGGACAGAGCGGCTTCATGCCCGCGAGGATCGAGAGCACGTCTTGCTTGGCGTCATAGACGAGGGCGCGATTTCCGCGGCCGATGCCGATGCCGGCCACGGCCGATTGGATGAGCAGGCGTTGCAGAAGCGTCTTCCCACTTCCAGTAGCGCCAATGAAGGCGAAGTGCCCGTGGGCCGCTCGACTGGGGAGCCAATGTCGGCCAAACTGGAGTCCGTCTCCCGGTGAGGGAGACACGTCCGCGATTGATCTTGAAAGACGTTCCAAGGGCTTCAGGGACCGTCCGCGCACGTGAGACGCCGAGATAGCGGAGCGCCGACGTCGAATCGCCCGTGCAAGGGCCATGGTGGCGATCGCACCACCTCCCAAGCCCAGGAGGACCAGCGCTGAATTGGAAAAGAACATGGCCGCCTCCACGGAATCGGTGAGGGACAATCCGGGACATAGCGCGGGGGATGCCCGGGGCGCACGGGGGTGATTGTTCAGAATTCGCCGAAGGGGACTCCCCTCGCCGCTTCGTTTCGTGGTACACGATCGGATCGATGGATGGGGTCGAGTGGCTGGCGGACAATTGGGTGAATCTTCTTCAGGGCGCGGGAATCGTCGGCAGCCTGCTTTTCACGGGCGCGGCTTTGCATCAGGGCGCCCGATCCTTGCGTCTAAGCGCGCTGCTGAAACTCACCGAGCACCATCGGGAACTGTGGAGCGAAGTGCACCGCCGACCTGAGTTGGCCCGAGTTCTCGCGCCTGAAGTGGATCTGGTTCGCGATCCGGTGACACCGGCCGAGGAGGAGTTCCTCAACATCGTGTTCGTTCACTTTCAGACCGGCTGGGAGATGGCGGTGCGCCATCGGATGGTGTCGCGGGAGGCGTATGGGCGCGATCTGATGGAGTTCCTCGCCTTACCGATTCCCCGTGACGTCTGGAATTGGACTCGGCCCCATCGGGATCCGCCATTCGTCCAGTTCGTGGAGGAATGCCTGGCTCGAGGAGGCCTGCGTGCTGGCTCCTTCCGTTCGATGGCTTCGAGGCTCTTCACCCGGTAGCCAGGGGTGTGTTACGATCGCCGGTGCGCGGAGGAGGCGCACCCGATGGACGAGATCGAATTCCGTGAAATCAACGGTGGACGGGCGGCCTATCTGGCGGACTGGAACGTGCCGGTATGGTGGATCATCGTGGGGTTCGAGGCGACCCGTGGCGACCTCAGGAGTACAGCCCGACGGTTTTGCCTTCCCGTGGGCGCCGTCCGTTCCGCCTTGCGCTACGCCGAGGGACATTCCCGCGAAATCCGCATCGCCATGCGAGAACGTCCTGGTGGCAACGGGGCGAACGGGCCGCGATCACGGCCGGCAGTGACGGTCGCCGATCGACTCGCCGCCAGGGTGGGATCCAAAGGTTCCTCGACATAAACGGCTCCTTCATTCCCCTTCCGACTCCTCGTCGCGCCGCGAGCGTCCGGCGAAACGCGCATAGGCGGCGTCGGTGGCTTTCGAGAGCCATTTGGGATCGCGACGTCGTTCCTCCACGTCGACCAAGGCAAAGTATTTCACGGTGTTCTTCCCTTTGGCGGCGCGGCCCAGCGGGCAGAGCAGGCCCGCCGCCACAAGCGTTGGGATGTCGTGGGCCTGGAATCCGAGCATAGCGGCGGTCTGTTCCACGTTCAGACGGGCCGGGAGTCCGACCTGACTTCGAAGGGTATTGAGGTCCATGGGAGGCATTCCGGAGATGTGGGATTGGCTGGCAGGTTTCCGACGTTCTCAATGGGGATCCGCTCTCGGGAGGGGGTCAGGTTTCACGGCAGACTGCGAAGGCGCGATTCCAGCGATTCGAGCCGATTGCTGACCGCCTGAAGTTGTCCGTGAATCTGAAGTCCCTTGCGGGCGATCTCGCGGAACTCCTGGGTTTGGGCGTCCAGTTGCTTGAGCACCTTGTCGAGCGATTGCGCCTGCTCAATCAGTGCCCTCGACGTGGCCCGTTGCTCATTCAACTCCGCGGTCAAAGCGTCCCGCACCAACGCCAAGGAGGCGGGATCGGTGGGCTTGGCGCCGCCCGGAGCCAGGAGAGCCTCGGGCGGCATGCGGTTGGGGTGAACCGAGACCTCCTGCCGATACACGATGTGGGCTTCGTGAAGAACGGTGCGGTCGCGTCCATCGACGTAGCGGCCCACGGTGTAAGGCGTGACCTGGGACGGGACCCAAGCGGTTTCGGGGTGCGACAGTGCCGGGGACCGATGAACGGGCGGCGAATCGTCGTTCGAAGTTGTGGTCGTGTAGCGGACGCAGCCGGTCATCAACATCGACGCAGACGCCAAGGCGAGGTTCAGGAGGGCGAGAATTCCGGTTCGAGTCTTCATGGTGTGTTGGGGGTCGTGAGCTGGGCTGGTGGGGCGATGGCGGCCGTCCGCAGGTTGCCGATGCGGGCTTGGCCGAGGTCGAGGGTATGGGTGACGTAGAGGTACATGGGGTGGCCGGCCGGAACGGCGACGAAGATCCCGTCCCGGCGGATGGAATCGGTGATTTGTTGGGCGTAGGTATTGAGAACCTGACTGGCGCCGTTCAGGCCCGCGTTGCGGGCGTTCCCCAGGATCTCCGTTCCGAGCAGCGTGGTCTGGCGTTGTTGGAACCCACTGGCGGCACCGGACAGAAAGGCGGCGGCGAAGAGTCGGATTTCCTCGGCTGAATCGCTGCGAATGATCTGCCCCTTGAGGCCGGCGACGCCGTCCCCGTCCAACTTGCTCAGCCGCGTAACGGCATCTTCGCGTTCCAAGGCGATGCCGGTAACGGTGAGTTCCTCACCGCTTTGCCACACGATGATCCACGGGCCGGTCGACACGATGCGGTCGCGGGTGCGGTCCAGGGCGGCGCGCCCATGGAGTTCGCTGCCGGCGGGAATGACGAGTTCGCCGTCGTGCCAAAGGTCATCGGTCACCAGGGCGATGATGGGTGTGTCGATGCTGGCGGAGTGGAGAGCGTTGACGGTGATGGCGCGAATCAGCCGTCCCGCAGGTGCGTAGAGTCCCAAACTGGGCGGATTTGTTTCGGCGGGGACCTGCACGTGGATGTGAAGCCCTGCCAGGGGCGGGTTGATCTTCGAGACCATCGGCAGCAGAGGCTTGGGCGCGTACGGAGTCACCGAGACCGAGTCTCTCACCAGCGAACGCGTCGGGGGCGGATTGGTCAGTGCCTCGAACGGGAGTTGGGAAGATGTTGGGGTGGGACGGCTATGCGTCAGAAAGGTGATGGCCAGTACCAGGCCAATCAGAAGCCCCACGAGGAGAAGGCGGGCGCGAAGGAATGCGATGAAGCTGGAGGCGTTCATGGAGGAGGCGGAAGTCAGGGTTTAATGCGAGGTGGCCAGGACTCCTTCCGCCGCGACGGGCTCACCGGATGGCGAGGAGCGGTGAAGGGAGGTTTCTGAACGCCGTAGGGTTTGCTCGGGACCACCGGCGTCGTGTTGGTCCGGACCATGGCGGTTGGAGGTCGTGACACAGGATTGTGCGTTACCACCGGGGGCGTCACAGGCATTGACGACTTGCCTGCCGTTGGCGACACCGGCGACGTCGGCACTGGCTCCGGGGCGGGTCGCGGTTCTGACGCCAATCGGTTCAATAGGATGAAGAAGTCGTTTTTCGGCGAGAGGTCGGCGCGCGATCCATCCACCGCTCCTGCGACCGCGAAGTACACCGGCACATCGGTTTGGCTGGGGAGTGCCCCCGTGGCGTCGGTGATGGATTGCGGATACAGGCGGGTTCCGACCCGGACCATGAGGCTGGCGGGAACGAAATGAATCGGGCTCGGCGTGGTGTTGCGCAGGACGATCCGGAAGACGAGCACGTCGTCGGCGTCGAACCGGAACACCTCTTCTGTTCGAATCGTGTAGTCGCCGTAATCGCGGGTTGTGTTCGGACGCACGACTTCGATTCCCACCACCGCGTTTGGGTGCTGCTGGCGGATCAAGGCGTACGCCTTGGCGGTGTCGAGGCGACCCAGCAGTTGGGACGGTGCTAGCGGAGCCCGTCGCGACAGGGAGGCGAAAGGCCGCGGCGTTTCCAAGACCACCGAGAGCCATGGCACCGGCGATTGGATGAGTTCGAAGACGTACGTCTGATGTCGCCAGACCACGTTGAGAGTCGTGCTGGCTTTGGCGGCGAGAGCCCGCACGGAAAAGAACGCTTCACCCGGTTGGAAGAAGACCTGGAACAAGGCATCCGGATGCGGTTCCGTGACAATCCGAGCGGATTCCAAACTGGCGACCGGACTTGGGAATCGCAGGGTGGTCAGGCGGTCCTCGCCGACAAACACACGCGTCACCCGGTTCGGATCGAGCACCAGGCGCTGAATGGGATTCATACGGTCCAGGGAACCGATGGACGACGCGTGTGGCATCTCGACCGGCGTCGCGGGCGATGGCGTCTCAGCTCCGACGGCGGAGACGACGAAGGCCCAGGTCAACGCGAGGAACACCCGCGCACGGTGCGTGAATTTAGCGGCGTGGTGCCTCATAGGTGAGGGTGAATTGCTTCACGAGGGTGGGTTGACGTCGGTTGCTGAGGAGGTCGGGGTTGTATTGGAGATCCAGGCGCAGAGTGAAGGGTACGGAGTCCACGAAGGGCGCTTCCTGGATCACGCCCCAGCGGGCGAGTTCACCCGTGACCTGGACTTGCACCTCCCCTTGGCGGGTGCCGATGGCGTCGACCCGCGTCACGTGGGATTTCTGCTCCATTTGGCGTCCTTCAAACTCATGGGCTTCGGCGGTCTTGAGTTCTGCCGCCTGCGCCAGGGCGCGCCGCGAGAACAGGGACTTGAGCACCTCGGGCTGATCAAAATCCTTCGGGTGCCGATTGAGCAGGGCGGTGGTGGCCTGAAGGGCCTGCTGAACGTGAAGTTCGGTGGCGTCCTGAAACCTGGATCCCGGCGCGATGATGGTGTTGCCGTTGGGATCCAGGACGACGAACTGAACCGCGCGTTGCGAGGCAATCTGAACCAGGTTCAAAGCCAGAATCGTGACCAGGCAACTGGCGAGCGCGATGCCGATGCAGAGGCGGGAAAGCCGGTCCTTGCTGGCGAAGAACCGGGCGGGATCAAGTCCTCCTTTCGGGGGTGGCAATCGCTCGGGCTGAACGGACGTCTTGCGTTCGGTTTCCATGGGGGTCACTTGCCTTTCAGTTTCTCCACGATG
>CAZYJB010000249.1:0-6362 GCA_964647675.1 uncultured Verrucomicrobiota bacterium
AAGCGGGCCTCCGCGGTGTGCTCGCCCGCCGACGTGCGCAGGCGCGCGACGAGATTCGTGTCGGACGCGGCCTCGGTGGGCGATTGGACGCTCAACTGGATTCGGGCCGGTTGACCGGGTCGCGCGGGCCGTTGCCACGTTGGGCGCCGGGCAAACGTCCAGCCCTGGGGAAGGTCCCAGGCGAGGTCGGTTCGCCAGCGGTCTTCGAAGGACGGGTCGATCTCGAGGAAGACATCGCTCGCCTCGCCGGCCACGACCGGGATGTCGGCGGGAAACTCGGCGGCCATCCATTCGAGGTGCTGGGTCGCCGCCCATTCACGGAAGCGCGCGATGGCCAGTCGGGGCGTGAACCGGATCGGCTCCGAGGCTGGTGCTTCCACGAGCACTCGCGGGCCGCCAGGGTCGCCGACCGGAAGGCCCGCGAACAGGTCCGTCGCGCCGCTGACGGGTGCGACGACACTGCGGATCAGGCTGAAGACCTGCGGTCTCCGCAACCACGGCGAGCGCGAGAAATTGCCGAAAGCCTGCGAAGCATGGTGGGCGAGTGCCTCGCCCGCGACGTCCGCGGCGGAGCCTCCTCCAGGCAGCGGCTCCGTGGTGGAAAGCGTCGTGGTCCAAGGGCCGATGGCACCGCCGTAGTAAAGCTTCTTCACCGTCCATGGCTTCAATCCCTCACGCTCGAGTTGCGCCGGCGCGAAGTTCGGGTCCGCGGCGGCTGCGAACGCCTCGGTCGCGAGAATGGCGGCTCCCTGGTGGTGACCGTGCTGGCCGGGAGCGGGGGTCGGATTCATGGTCACCATGATCTCCGGGCGAAGCGCGCGCACGAGCCGCACGAGGCGCTCGAGGCATTCAGCGCGGTTCCACTTTGCGAAAGTCGCGCCCAGGCTTTCCGTATAGAAGAAATCCTTCTGATCGAGAAACGCCGTGTGACGGACGCCGAGCCGCGCGAGGCAACGTCTCAACTCCGTTTCGCGCAGCAGGCCGAGGGCGTCGCCGGACTGGGTGCCGACCATGTTGCCGCCGCCTTCGCCGCGGGTCACATAGACCGCCGCGACGACGCGGGATTCGCCGAGCGCCTGGCGTGCGAGCGTTGCGGCGACACCGGTTTCGTCGTCGGGATGGGCGAAGACCCCGAGCAGATCGGTCTTCAGCACATCGTCGGCTGCGTGGGAAGTGGCGGGCGTCGCAAAGGCCAGGAGGAGGGCGAGTGAGACAAAAGTCCTAAACGATGGGGGTGAGCTCATGCGGCGGCCGGGTCGATCGATGGAACGCGTTCGCGTGCTGGAACTTCAAGACCATTGCAGAGGTCGGGCCCACTCCCGACTGACTCCTTCCGGATGGCGATGACCCGAAGGAGCCACAGAAGAGAGCTTGCGTGACGATAAGATTGCGCCATATCCCTTGGGCGTGTTTAAGAGATCCCTGTAGAGGGAATTCGTCTCATGAAGCCTCAGTATGTCATTTCGGAGGGAGCAGGGATCGTCGTGGCGGATGCTTCCTGGCCGGCTTCCCTGGGCCAAATGGGACTCGGGGCGGGGGTGAATCCTGCGTCGTGGAACGTGCAGTATCCCGACCGCGTCCGCGATGTGGCCCGGGCGTTCGTGGAGGCGGGAAGTTCGATCGTCGTGGCCAACACGCAGCAAGCGAAGCGCGGCCGGGTTTCTCCCGCGCTCCGCGATGAGGACCTGCGCGAATGGATCCTGTCGGGGGTGCGCCTCGCCCGGGAGGTGGCGGCGGGGCGGGCCGCAGTGTTTGGTGGCGTCGGGCCGACCGGGAAATCGCTCTCGGCGCGTGAGGGCACCGTGAAGTGGTTTCGGGAATGTTTCGAGTTCCAGGTCGGCGCGTTGCTCGAGGCGGGTGTCGAGGCCATCCTGATCGAAGGCATGGCAGACCTATCCGAGGCGCGGCTGGCTGTGGAAGTGGCCAAGGCGCAGGGCGCCACGGTGATCGCGAGCATGGTGTTCGATTCGGGTCGGTACCGCGACCAGACGTTGTTTGGCACGACGGTCGAGCAGGCGGGGATCGGGCTCAGCCTCTCCGGTGCCGATGCGGTCGGGGTGAGCGGGGGCTGGGGATTGTCCGGGCTCGATCTGCTCGCGCGTCGCCTGCGCAAGGTTTCGAGACTGCCGGTGTGGGTGCGCATCCAGCCCCAAGTGCCATCGTCTTCCCTGAGCCCGTTGGCGCCGGACAAGCAGAGCGTCCCCGAAGGAGAGGAACTGGAGCGCGGGTTGGAGGCTCTGCAGGAGGCCGGCGTCGGCTTCGTGGGGGGCGGTGCGGGAATGGGTGCCAGTGTCGTTCGATCATTGCACGAGGCCGCGCAGAAGTTGGTGAGCTTGGGCGCCGGCGCCGACCGACCGGACGCCTCCCTCGTCGCCGCCTGACGCGCGACTCCCGGGATGGCTTTCCGGCCGAGGTAGCGGCTACCCTCGGCGTCACAAGAGCCAGCCATGAGACCAGCCCCGATCCGCCAGTTTCCCGCCCTTTCCCGCCGGAGTTTTCTGGAACGCAGCGCGATAGCGGCCGCCGTCGGATGGGGTGGCTTGCGCGTGGCCCACTCCGCCTCCGGCGCCGTGGCGCCGAGCGATCGCGTGCGCGTTGGATTGATTGGCGCCGGGGGCATGGGGCGCGGCGACCTCGATACGTTCTTCCAGAACCCGGAGGTCGATTGCCCCATCGTCTGTGATGTGGACGACCGCATGCTCGCCGAAGGGGTCAAGCTGGTGGAACAGCGGCGCGGCCGGCGTCCCGACACGACGAAGGATTTCGAGGCGGTGCTGGACCGAAAGGATGTCGACGTCGTGATCGTGGCGACGCCGGATCACTGGCATGCGCTCCCCACCGTGATGGCGTGCCAGGCGGGCAAGGACGTGTACGTGGAGAAGCCGCTGGCGACGAGCATCCGCGAAGGGCGCGCCATGATCACCGCCGCCAGGAAGCACGGACGGGTCGTACAGATGGGCACGCAGTGGCGCAGTGGGCGGCACTTCGCGGACGCGGTCGACTACGTGAAGTCCGGCAAGCTCGGGCGCGTCAGTCTGGTCCGTGGCTGGGCCTTTCACGACTGGCTGCCGGCGTGTCCGAAGAAGCCCGATGGCCCGGTGCCGGCGGGCGTGGACTACGAGCGCTGGCTGGGTCCAGCGCCAAAGCGCGCGTTCAATCCCAACCGGTTTCACTTCAACTTTCGCTGGTACTGGGACTACGCGGGCGGACTGATGACCGACTGGGGCGTCCACCTCATCAACATCATGTTGTGGGCCATGGGACCGCAGCCGCCGAAATCAGTGATGTCCAGTGGCGGCGTGCTGAATCACGACGAGGCGTGGGAGACGCCCGATGCGCAGATGGCCGTCTATGAGTTCCCGGACTACATGCTGGTCTGGGAGCACAAGAACGGCGTGGGCATCGGGCTCAACAGCCGCCCGTGGGGCATCTCCTTCACCGGCTCCGAGGCGACTCTGTATCTGACCGATGCGGGCTACGAAGTGATCACGGAACGGCGCAAGGCGGGCGAGGAGCCGCGCACGTTTGCGGGCAGCGGGGATGCGCGACCGGCGCACGTGCGCAACTTCCTCGACTGCGTGAGATCCCGGCAGCAGCCAGTCGAGAACCTGGACGTCGGCCATCACGTCTCCACCGTCGCGCACCTGGGCAATGTCGCCTATCGCGCCGGAAGGAAGATCTACTGGGATCACGAGAAGGAACGGGTGATCGGCGACCGCGAGGCGGACCGCCTGATCGGGGTGGACTACCGCAAGCCCTGGAAGCTGCCCTACTACCCGAAGGCCTGAGGCGCGGGGCACGGGGCCCGGTTATTGCGGCTTCGGGTCTACGGCGGACGGGAGTGTGGCGGTGACGCTGCGGGCGGCGAGAAACGCGTGCAGCCGCCCGGCCATGGCGCCACCGAACCCGGTGACCTCGGCGATCTGCTCGACCGTCGCGAGCTTCAGCCGCTGCACAGATCCGAAGCGCCGCAGCAGCGCCTGTTTGCGCGCCTCGCCGATGCCCGGAAACTCGTCGAGCAGGCTCTCCGAGATTTTGCGCAGACGAAGCTGGGCGTTGAAGGTGTTGGCGAAGCGGTGCGCTTCGTCACGCACGCGCTGAAGGAGCTTCACCGCCGGGCTGTCGAGACCGAGCCGGATGGGATCCTTCGCGCCGGGGCGGTGGATCTCCTCGAACTCCTTCGCGAGACCGATTACCGGGACGTCCGACAACCCCAGCCGCGCGAGTTCGCCGAGGGCGGCATTGAGCTGGCCCTTGCCGCCATCGATGAGGATGAGATCGGGCAGGCGCGGCCGCGTGCCGGGGCGGGGAACCCAGGGGGCTTCGAGCTCGGGGCTGTCGGCGCCCGTCTCCGGAGAGCGACTCAGGGCGGCGGCGGCGGCGTCGGTGTCGTGGCGCACCGGGCGGTCATGGAACGAGCCCGCCACGTCATCGACCGCGCGTTGCAGTTCAGCGGGGGCGGGTTCCCCGCCATCGGGATCATCGGACGCGGCCCGGGACGACTGCGGATCGCGGATCTCGCGCAGGAGGCGGGCGTAGCGGCGGCGGACGGTTTCGGCCATGCACGCGAAGTCGTCCTGTTGCGTGACCGATTTCATCTTGAACCGCCGATACTGCGAGCGGTCCGGGCGCCCGTGCCAGAAGCTCACCATCGAGGACACCATGAACGTGCCGCTGATGTTGGAGATGTCGAAGCCTTCGATGCGCGCGGGCGGAGCGGGGAGTTGGAGGACGCGGGCGAGATCGCGCAGGTCGGCTTCGGGGTTGATGGCGACCGGCAGCTTGTAGGGGATGCGCTCGAACTTCTCCGTGCGCTGGGTGGTGCGCTTGAGGTCGGCGATGGCATCGCGGAGCTGAGCGGCCTTCTCGAAGTCGAGCGCCGCCGCGGCCCGTCTCATCTCGGCGTCGAACTCGACGATCATCTCGTCGGTCTGGCCGGTAAGGAAGTCGCAGGCCGCCTGCACCTGCGCGAGGTACTGGTCGCGCGTGACGTTGCCGACGCAGGGCGCGGTGCAGTACTTCAGGTTGCCATAGAGGCAGTGGCGGTAATCGGATTCCGTGGGATGCAGCGGCCGGCAGCCGCGCAGATTGAAGCGCCGACGCAGGACGGTCAGCGTCCGCCGCACCGAACCGGAATGGGCGAACGGGCCGAAGTAAAGGCTGCCGTCGTCCTGCCGCAGGCGCGTTAAGGTGAAGCGCGGGATTGGATCCTGCAGGTTGACCTTGAGGAGGAGGAACCTCTTGTCGTCGCGCAGATCGATGTTGAAGCGCGGCTGGAACTCCTTCACCAGCTTGCTCTCGAGGAGCAGGGCCTCCGCTTCCGACCGCACGACGTGCCAGTCGAAGTCGTGAATCGCCTCGACCAGCGCATTGAACTTGAGGTCCCAGCCCGATCGTCGCGACGGCTGGAAGTAGGTGCTGACCCGCTTGCGCAGGTCCCGCGCCTTGCCGACGTAGATCACCCGGCCGAAGCGGTCCTTGTGCAGGTAGATTCCGGGCTTATGCGGCGTCTGCGAAAGCTTGGCCCGGATGTGATCGGTGACCGGCACGCACGGAAGTGTGCCGCGGCAATCCGGGGCTGTCAGGCGCCGGGATGCCCGGGGGGCCGGCGGAGGACACAGCGGTTCGACCGTGTTCAGGATCGCGCCCCGAGCCTTGGATCGATTCGCGGAGGTTGGTTGGAAGCGCCGATCGCGCCGCCGGAGGGGCGACAGAACGCGGTCAGAATTGCACGAGCGAACGAACCGGGACCGAGGGCAGCTTGCCGCGCCCGGCGAGGAACCCGAGTTCGATGACCATGGCCACTTCGATCAGCACTCCACCGAGTCGCCGGATGAGCGCCACGGTGGCCGCCGCGGTGCCACCCGTTGCCAGGACATCATCCACCAGCAGCACGCGTTGGCCCGGTCGGATGGCGTCCTCGTGGAGGGCGAGCGTGTTCTCGCCATACTCGAGTTGGTAGCTCTCCTCGATGGTGCGGTAGGGGAGCTTCCCCTTTTTCCGCACCGGCACGAGGCCCGCGCCGAGGTGCACCGCTACTGCCGAAGCGAAAAGGAAGCCACGGGCATCAATGCCCGCCACCACGTCCACGTCGCCGCGACGATGAGGGCCGGCCAGATGCGCGATGCACCCCGCCAGCAGTCGCGGGTCGGCAAGCAAGGGCGTGATGTCCTTGAACTGAATCCCGGGCTTCGGGAAATCGGGGACGTTGCGGATGGCGTTTCGGAGGTCCTCGGGCGAGGGGGCGGATTCCATGGGGGGGAGAAAGGGGCGACTGACGTCCGGCCCCGGCTTAGTCGCGGCGCCCCGAGATTTTCGCGAGCAGGCGCAGGATCTCGAGGTAGAGCCAGATCAGCGTCACC
>CAZYJB010000250.1:0-6355 GCA_964647675.1 uncultured Verrucomicrobiota bacterium
GGCTTTGGCATACGAAGCAGCGCGTCCGCAGGATCGGTACGATCTCCTCCCGGAAGAGCGCTTCGTCGGGGGACGGGGCGGCCCCTGCGTTGCGACCCAGGATCACGGTGAGCGCGAGTCCCATCCACCATCCGGCCCGGGCGCTCCGGACACGCCACGCGCCGCGGACAGTCTCCGCTGGGAGCGTTGGGAGAACCGGTGCGGGCATGGCGTAAGCATCTCTCCGGAGACGCACCCCGCGTCGAGAGCGGAGTGAGGCGAGCAAATCCAGGCCTCGTAGTCGTGGCCGTCCAGGCCACGCTCGCTCAGTTGCTTCAGCGACTCCGGTTCCGATGCCCTTCGAGCGCGAGCTATACGCTCGCGACTACGTTCATCGTCGTCGTCGCCGCACAGGCGACGCTCGACCGTGCCAGCGACTCCATTCGCCTGGGCGAATTGGCGCGGGTTGCACACCCGCAGCTACGAGAGAACGCCCGCGGACGTCGATATCAAAGTCACGCCTTGGCCGGCTTCACACCGAGGCCGAGGGTCTCGCGGCAATACTTGATACTGCGCTCGAGTTCGTCGCGCTGGCGCTGCACATCGGTTCCGCTGGCCGGCTGCGGCGCCTTCCCGCGCCGTGCGAGGCTCAGGAACGAGGCGAACTCCGCCGCGGACTTCTTCGGCCACACCTCCCAGAACGTCGGCTCGAGGTAGGTCAGCTCCATGGCGAATCCACCGATCGTTTCAATGTTCACCGCCACATTCGGACAAAGCTTCGCGTAGCGTTCGAAATAGCGCTTCATATCCACCACGCCGCCGTCCCCCATGGCGGTCCATTGCACCTTGCAGCCCTTTTCGGACTCCCAGATGGCCGAGTCGCGCAGGCTGGTGGTGAGCGCGTAGGGCCCGAGCTTCTCCAGGCTGTCCAATGGATTCTCCAGGGTCCATGCCGCGTTGCCGGAGTCCATGTTCGCCCCCACCCAATCCCGTCCGGCGCCTTCGATGAGCGAGATGAGTTCGTCGGCGGCCATGTCGCCGGCGTGATTCTCCACCGCCACCTTCACACCCAGGTCGCTGGCCAGCGCCTTCTGCGATTGCAGAACCTTCACGGTGTCGGCAATGCGCGCCTCGATGCCGCCCGGAGTGCGGCGATCCTCGCGCGACCCGAGCACGACGCGGAACACCGGCGAACCGATCGCCTTCGAAAGCTTGAGCCCAAGCGCCAAATGCTCCTCGGCGGTGCCCCAGTCCTTTTTGAAGGTCTTCGACGTCGGGCAGATGCTCCAGGACCCGAGCAGGATCTCGATGTTCTGGTCGGCCGCGTACTTCCGCAGTTCGCCGGCATCCGATTCCTTGAGTGAACCGAGCGCCGGCAGGTCGGTGATGAACAGGGTGTCGACGTTCAGGCCGGCGGCGTAGTCGACCAGCGCGCGGCCCTTCAACTGCATCGCGCGCACGGCGAAATTGTCCATGCCCAGCTTGATCTTCGGGCCGGGCGCCTGCGCCAGTGCGGGCAGGGATGGGCTGACGACTGCGGACACGACCGCCGCGGCGGCAGAGGCCACGAAGGTGCGGCGCGTGAGCGGGGCGGAGAGGGCATTCATGGGCGGCGCAGTGTGCCCGGGAACCCATGCCGTCGCCAAGGCGAGTCTCAACCGGCCAGGAGGCTCAGCAGATGCCGGATTTCGGCGTCGATTTCGGCGCTTGTCGCCACGGTCTGGCCGATTTCTTCGCGCAGAATCTGCAGGAAGCGCTCCCGCATGCGATGGATGGCCGACTTCAATGCGCCCTCGCTCAGGCCGAGTTGCGCCGCGGCGTCGCGATAGCTGGAGTCCTTGTGTCGCAGAAGAAACGGTTTGAGCCGATCGAAGCGGTTGGCCTTGCCGCCCCCGTCGAACTCGGCGCGCAACCGCCACAGGGCGTTCTCCAACATCGTCTCCGCCCAGCGCCGCTCGTAGATCGTCTCCGGGGTCTCACCGGTCGACGGCTCGCGCAGAAAAAGCTGCTCCGCCTCTTCGCCGTCCAGCGACACGAGTTCGATGCGCCCGCCGCGTTTCACGGCGCGTGCATGGTCCCGTTCGTGGGCCAGGTGATGCTTGAGCGCCGCCAGGAGGAAGGTCCGGAAGCGCCCGCGTTCCGGATCCGCCTGTGCCACGAGATTCTTTTCAAGCAGCTTCGCGAAGAAGGCCTGGACCGTGTCTTCGGCCTCACTCGGAGGCTGTCCCAGCCGTCGCACGAACGAATACACGGGATACCAGTACGTCTGGCAAAGCTGCTCCAACGCCTCGGCGGCGCCCGGATCTTCCGGACGCCCCGCGCGCGCCACGCGACTCCAGCGGGTCGTGTGGAACATCCCGCCTCCACCGCCGTCCCGTGGGTATGCCTCCGTATCGCGGGCCATGGGCCGACTTTCGCCGCGCGGCGCCCTCGCCCTCGCCCTCGCCCTCGCAGCTGCCGTGACCGGCCTCACGCCACCGCCAGCAACTCCACCTCGAAAATCAAGGTGGCGTTCGGCGGGATCACTCCGGGATACCCCGAGCGCCCGTAGGCCAGGTCGCCGGGAATGGTCAGCTTCGCCTTGTCCCCCACGCGCATCTGCGCCACGCCGAGGTCCCAGCCGCGGATCACCTGCCCCGCCCCGAGCACGAATTCGAACGGCTCCCGACGGTCCACTGAGCTGTCGAACTTCCGTCCGTCGGTCAACCACCCCGTATAGTGCACCGTGACGGTCTGGCCGGCGCGCGGCGCGTCTCCGGTCCCCGTCACCAGTTTCTCGACCTGCAGTTCGGCATTGGCCATGGGAGAGTCTCAACAGCCACGCGAACGCCGGTCAACGCGACACCACACGATAACGCTTAGAGCTATCATCTGCATCGCGGAACCGCCCATCCCCCTTCGGGCGGGAGAACCAGGCGGGGATCCTGCCTTGCCGCACGGCGCGCGATCAGCGTTCCACCGACTGAACCCGCACTGTCTCGAGACCGAACGCGCGCAGCGAAACGGTCCAGGATCCGTCCACCTCGCGCGCCGGTTCGAGATCATCCTCCACCGCGTTGCTGCGGTTCACGCGCCAGCGACCGGTTCCGGGAAGCCGGACCGTGGCCTCGGTCGACGATCCAGCGGTTTCGACGAGGCGCACCACCATTCCGCGGCCGTCCTCCGCCGGCTTCCACGCCGACACCTGCACCGTGGCAGGCGACACCGCGCCCCCGGCGATCGCCCAGGCCGGCCCTTCCCGCGCGCGCAGCTTGTCGGCGCGGGTGATCTCATTCGACTCGAGCGGCACCATGTGCTCGGCACCGAAGCGCGCCGCGGCTCCTGCGTCGAAGGCCCGGGCGGAGGTGAGCACATAGCGGAACACGAACGCACCGCCCTGCTCTGCCGCGTAACCTTCCGGTGTGTAATTGCTCATCACGTAGCTGAACACGTTCGCCGGCCGTTCACCGAATGTCTCCGGCCACGTGCCGCGCACAAGGTCGCCGAGCGTGATCAGCGGTGCATCCACGGGAACCAGCGTGACTGAGGCGTCCAGCGCCTCCACCGATACCCAGTCCGCCACCGTGAACCATTCCTGGCAGGCGCCCGGCAGCAGGTCCTTCGCGGGATCCACCCAGCCATTCTGCGTCGCATACCGGAAGCGCGCGCGCTCCATCGCCCAAGGAAACGCCACATAGGCCGCCTCCTTCCGGAGTGTCGCCTCCTTGTCCACGCGCACGGTCAGGTGAACCTCCCGGCGTCCCACGGGGAGGAAGACCTCGGTCTCCACGCGCGGACATTGGGGGGCGCGGGATACCCACCGCGCGCGCGCGCCGAGGGCGGACACGACCGAAGTGACCGCGCCCTCAATCCCGGCGCGGTGAACGGTCAGATCCGGGATCGGCGACACGCTGCTGAACTGCACCAGCCGGTTGGGTAGCTCGTCACCGCCAGTCACGTAGAGCCACTGTCCCAAGGCAGTCCCGTTCTCCGCCGCCACCAGTTCCCGAGACAACGCCTTGTCCCACACGCTCACGATGCCACCGCGGGCAGGATCGATGCGAAGCCGGTAATGCTCCGACTCGAGCAGGTGCGGATCGGTCGACGCGGTCGTTCTCGCCGGCACCGGCACCGGTCGCAACGGCAGCGCCCGCGCACCCAGTCCCGGTACCCCGGGCACCGCGAGTCGCAGGCGTTGGTACACGCGCCCGCTGCGCAGGATTTCGTGGGGTAGGACCGCACCCGTCGTGTCGTCGACCGGCACCAACCCCCGCGCGACTTCCACCTCCATCAGCCCATCCCGTGTCCAACTCGAAGGATTGAAGACCAGCAACGAACCGGGCGCGACGGGTGCGGCGTCCGCCAGCGCCGAGAGGCTGCGGCGCAGCACGCGCTCGAGATGCCGCTGCGCGTCCACGGCGTTCGCATCCTTCGCAGCGCCCTGGCGGCGCGCTTGCTCGCTGTCCGGATCGCGCACGCTGCAGTCCGCATGCCAGGTGTGCTCGTCGATCAGCAGGCTATGCCGCCACGCGGCGGCCAGGCTCGCGCGGTCCGGCGTGTAGTCACGGTTGACCAGCATCGCCAGTGTTGCGGCCTTCTCCGCGCTGAGGATTCGCCGGGCATTCCCGCGCGCCAACGCGGTCACCCGTGCGTTCGCCGCCAATCCGTCCTCCCAATACGGCCCGCCATCGCCACGCACCACACGCTGCGTTGGCTGCTGGGACGTGATCGCCGCGAGCGCCTCGGCAAAGCCGCCAAAGCGCAGGCGCGGATACAGGTGCACCGCGTTCCACGCCTCCGCGAACGCCGCCTGCTCCGGCTGCACCGCCACGTTCTCGACCTGCGACCCGTAGAGAATGACGTCGCTCGCCGGATAGCCTTCGTGACCGTACGCCTGCAGGAATCGCGGCAGCGACTCGCGTCCCAACGTCATGCGCGGTGGGAGTCCGAACAGACTCGAAAACTGATGGTAATGCCGGGAATACCAGGTCGTCACCCGTCCGCCATCCGGGCCCTCCCATTGGTGGGGTCCGATCTCGTGCAGGCGGTTGCGCAGGAGAAACGGACCGCGGTAGGCATCGCTTGCTCCCACGAAATAGCGCACGCCGGCGGACGCGAGGACCGACGCGAACGACCACGAGTACGACGGCACGTCGGTGACGAGCGCGAGATCGAACGGGAACCCGTGCTCACGCGACAGTGCGCGGCTCGGATAGAGGGTGCGCACCAGGCCTTCGAGCGAGGCCGATCCGGTGAACAGACTGCCGTGCACCACCGGCACGAAGAGCCGGCGATCGCGCAACGCGTCGATCACGCGACGCTGCGCCGCGGGCGTCCTCGAAGCCAGGTGTTCCTCCAGCACCCACGCTCCATCCACGGTGAACGCGAAACCAGGATGACGCCGCGTCAGCGCTTCCGCCTCGTCCAGCACGCGACTGTGAAGCTCAGCGACCTTCGACGGATCATCGGTATAGCCGACGTCCAGGTGTTCGTGCGGCACCACCCAGATCTGCCAGCGGCGCGCCGCACGCAGCGCGAGCGGTTCCTCGTGCGCCCCGAATGCTCCGGCCACTCGAATCGAACCCGTCACCGTGTCCGTCCAGGCGGGCAGATCGACCGTCACGCGCTGTTCTCCGAAGGCATGTGGCGTCTCGAACACGGACCCGGCCGGCGTCCCTTCCACGAGCAGCGAGAGTTCCGTGCGCCCCATCGGCCGCGGCGAACGCACCGTGACCTCGATTTCATTCATGAGACGGCCTTCGCGATCACGGAAGAAGGGCGTGGACTCGACCCGCACCCGCGCCTTCGGCACGGCGGCCTCCTCCGCGGCGTCGAGCTGCTCCAGCGCCAGGGCGTCGTAGACCAGGCCGGAGTTGCCGGGTAACGGAAAGCCCGAAGGTCGCACGTCCTCGCGCCCGCCCGGCACGTCGATCGCCGTGAGCACGAGGCGATTGGTGCCGGCCTGGAAAAGGTCGGCTCGCAATTCGCACGTGATGACCCCGGTCGAGTAGTGCGGCTGGAAGAACACGGCGGGGTCCCCGCCCGAGTAGGCGAGACGCGGCTGTTGGTGATACCACCCGCGCCGACCGTTGAGCTCGACCTGCAACAGCGGCAGGCGCGCGCTGGAACTCAGCAGCCCGACGGTCAGCCGCAGCATCCGCCGCGGTGCCTCGGGAAGCACGAACTCCAGAGCCGCTGGATGCGCCCGAAAACCGGTCGCTCCGTTCGCCGATCCCGGTTGGTAGGCGAACCACGCCGCCTCCGCGCCCGGCCGGCCGGGATGCACTACCTCCCGCGCGACCTCGAGGGTGTAGTCGATCTGACGCTCTCCCGTGGCGGCATGGATCCATGCCTTGAACTCCGACGACGACGCGTCGAACCGCCCCAGTTCCCACAC
>CAZYJB010000251.1:0-1503 GCA_964647675.1 uncultured Verrucomicrobiota bacterium
GCTCGATGGTCACGGGATCTCCGATCCAATCCAACCTCGGAGGCGCCTCGACCCGGATCCCAACCCCGCTGCGTCCCGCCAGTTCCTCCACACGGCGGGCCGCGGAACCGACCGCCATCGAAAGGTCGAAACGCTCCGGATTCGACAACACATCGCCGGCGTCGGCATGGGCCAGGGTCAGGAGATTGTCGGTCAATCGAGAGAGCCGCAGGACCTCCTCGAGATTGCTGTGCAGCACGGTCTGGTAGCGCGGCACGTCGCGTTCCTTGCGCAGGGCGACCTGGATTTCGCCGCGCAGGATGGTGAGGGGAGTCCGCAGCTCGTGGGCGGCATCCGCGACGAAGCGCTGCTGGGCGCCGTGCAAGGACCGCATGCGTTCCAGCAGCGCGTTGAACGCGAGCACCAGCCGCCTGAGTTCACCGTCGGCCCGGGGGACCGCCAGGTTCCCGAGTCCCATCCCGCCCCGGGCCAGTTGCTCCGCCGACTCCGCGGCCACGGCAAGCGAACGAGTCCAGAGCCCCACCAGCAGGTAGGTGACCACGGTCATGATGGCGCCGATCGACAGCATGCGCACCGCCATGTTGGCGCGCAGCGCGGCGGTGCGCCGGTCGAGATCCGTCAAAGGCACCGCAGCTACGGTCCATCCAGCCGGCGGTTGAGCGAATCGCGCGCCGTGACCGAGGGGATACCAGGCGACGGCGTAAATCTGACCGCTCGCAGTGGCCACCAGGTCGGCATGCGGATCCCGCCAGGCCTCGGCGTTCGTCCGGTATCCCGACGGGACCGAGAACTCCCCCAAGTCCCCATCCGGGAAGCTGCGCGACGCCTGACGACGATCCAAGGTGCCGTCGGCGCCGAGCACCGCACCGTGGAACCCGAGTGATTCCTCCTGGAACGCCAGCCGCAGGTCGTTCTCGATGGCCGGGCGGTCCGAGGGCACCCAGCGGCCCAGGCGGATGGTCTTGGCGCGTGCGAGTTCGAGTGCGTCCTGTTTCGTCCATTCCACGGTCACCTGGTAAAAGCGCGACGCGAAGGTGAACAGCGCAGCCATGATGATCACCCCCACGCCGACGGCCACCGTTGCGCGCAACGATGGCATCAGTGCCCCTTCTCTTCGCGCAGCATGTAGCCCATGCCGCGGATGGTGTGCAGCAGACGCGATGCGTGTCCGCGGTCGATGCGGGTACGAAGGTGGTGCATGGTGACGTCGATCACGTTGCTCAGCGGATCCATGTCCTCATCCCACGCGTGTTCGGCGAGCTCCGCGCGCTCGACGATCTCATTCTTGCGCAGCAGCAGGTACTCGAGGACGGCGAACTGCTTGGCCGAAAGTTCCACCGGGCGGCCGTCGCGCCGCACCTGACGCGACCGTCGATTGAGAACCAGGTCGCCACAGGTCAGCTCGTCGGCCACTGGTGTGGGCGGACGCCGCAACAGCGCAGCCACGCGCGCCAGCAGTTCGTCGAAATCAAAGGGCTTGGGCAGGTAGTCGTCGGCGCCTTC
>CAZYJB010000251.1:1513-6339 GCA_964647675.1 uncultured Verrucomicrobiota bacterium
GTCCGCCACCGCCTCGCGTGCGGTCAGCATCAGCACCCGGGTCGTGCATCCCGCCTTGCGAATCGCGCGCAGCACGGCAAAGCCGTCCCGCACCGGCAGCATGACGTCGAGGAGGATGACATCATAGGCCGTGTTCAGCGCCCGATAGATCCCCTCCTCGCCGTTGCGCGCCAAATCCACGGCAAAGGCCTGTTCGCGCAGTCCCTCCGCGAGGAACCCCGCGACCTTCTCTTCGTCCTCCACAACGAGGATACGCACTGGCTGCGGATGTTCTCCATCTGGCGTCATCTTACCAATCCGTTTCGCGGAGCCTGAAGAAGCGCGCCGGCCCGTCAGTCGATTCGAAGCGGAGCCGCCGAAGCCCCTGGCTATCCGGCGGCGGAATGGGACCCGCATCGTGCCACTCCGAAAGATCGTCGCTCACCTGCACGCGTCCCTCGACCGACACCGGCGTCCACCAGACCAGGTCCCGCCCGCGCCCGCCGGCCTCCAACGCGGCTCGCAGGGCGAATGTCCCAGGCAAGGAACCGCCACGCGGCACAACGAGCAGCGGCGTGGACGGCGGGATCACGTCGGGGGGGATGCCGGACACCGTGCCGCCGCGATTGGAGAAGGCGCGCACGCGGATATTCGATCGTCCCTGGCCATCGCGGCGTCCCTGGTTGCTGAGCGTCGCGCCCGAGTTCAACACCAGTGCGTCGTCGAGGCGCAACACCGTGGACGGTCCGACGTCCATGGTTCCTCCCACCTCCACCGCGCCTTCGATGCTGATTGGCGTGCCGTTGAACACCAGCGAACCGCCCGCACGCGAGCGCATCACGAACTCACCGAGGATCTGACATGCGAACGCCCAAGTGACCCTCAGCTGGTTGAAATCCGTTTCTGCATCCAGGTGCAGCGTGCCAGACCGGTTGAAGGTCACCCCCCCGGCACCTGACCAGGTGAGACCGGAAGTCATCCGGTTGGTGCTTCCTTCCAGGCGCAGCTCGGCGCCCGCGCCGATCGCCCAACTCCCACCGACCTGTGTGCCGCTGCCGAGATCGATCCGGCCGCCGGTCACCTCCCAGGTCCCTTCGCCGGAAGTCGACAGGTCGAGATCGAAGACACCGGGACCGCCCTTTTGCAACGCGCCCTCATTGACGAGGCGACCCGAGGCGTTGCCGGAGATCCAATAACTGACCGCCGCAGTCGACTCATGCAGCGCTCCCGGAAGCACCGTCAGTGCGCCGTCACGGAAGGAGATGCGGGTGTCGTTGGTGATCGACCACACTCCGGCCACCTCGACGCTGGACGCCAGGGTCTGTCCACCAAATCCCTGGGGTCGCGCCGTCGCCGTCGCTTCAATGCGAATGCGGCCTGGTCCCTCCAGTGTTCCGCCCGTCCAGTTCAGGGCGCGTCCCAAGCCGAGGCGATCGGACACCACGAGCCGACCGGAGACGAGGGCCAGGTCACGCCAGCGATTGGTACCAGCCAGGGTCACGACGCCAGCCGAGATTCGTACCGGGGCCCCATTCGTGAAGCCGGCGGAGAACTCCACGTTCGCGCCCGTGAACCGGAGGCTGCCTTCCGCGGCCATGCGTCCCTGGATCCGCTGGGAACCGCGACTGAAGTCCACCTCCCCAGCACCGCTCAACTCACTGCCCGGCAGATGCACGAAATCATTCTGGAACTCGGTGCGCCCGCCAGCCGGCATGTTCCAGCTCGATCCGTTGGTGCCGCGGTCCAGCGAGAAAACCATCGGCTGGAGAATCTGCCGACCGAGGGCGGAGAAGCCCACCGAGCTGAAGCGCACAGCGTTCGTCGCGGTGCGAAATGTTCCCACATTGATGAAGTCATTGGTCGACACCCCCACCCCGAAGAACGTAGCGCCTCCGGCGAGGTTCAGGTCGCCGAAGTTCACGATGCGTCCACCGTTGAACCGGACCGAGGTGTCCGGGGCCATTTCGATCCGACCGCGGTTGATCCAATCCACTTCCACGGTTGGGCTGGATGCGGCGACGGACAGCACGACGTTGGTGGCCACCACGAGGCGGCCGGTTCCGTGGAGCCGTCCGCCACTCATGCTGCCGGCACCGGTCACCGTGAGATCGCCGCCGAGTTGCCACTCTCCGTGCTGAATGGTCCAGGATTCGAACGACTGGGCCTGATCCAGTTGCACCTGGCCGCTGGTGGAACTCACCCGCGCGCGGGCGGGAGCCGGGTTTCGGAGGCGAACCTCGGCCGATCGGATGTTCCAGGCACCGAGCGGCTCGAACACGCCGGTCAGATCATGGGTCCCGCTGCCCATGGTGATGGTTCCCGCCCCGCCGAGATACGACGACGGGCCATGGGACATGGTGGCTTGGAATTCGAACGTCGCACCGTCAGCGATCTCGATGCGCCCTGCGTTGGACGATTCGGTGAACACCTGAAGGATGCCGGACTCCACGGTCATCCGCCCCCGGTTCAGCACGCTCACGCCGCTGAACGACGCGTGGTCGGTCCCCCGCTTGCGCAGCGTGCCGAGGATCTCGAGCGTGCCTTCGTCCAGGCCTGCGTTCGCGCGCCAGGTCACCGCTCCTTCGAGCACCATCTCGCCCCGCGATCGAAACGTCTCGCGCGCCTGCAACACGAACGAGTTCGTGTCGAACAGCCAGTGGCCATCGCTCTCGACGGGGCGTTCGACGACCAGCGATCGGAACGGCATCACATGCGCCGAGGCCCCGAACGGAAGCGTGAACGCGC
This sequence comes from uncultured Verrucomicrobiota bacterium, assembly GCA_964647675.1. Classification (GTDB taxonomy): domain Bacteria; phylum Verrucomicrobiota; class Verrucomicrobiia; order Limisphaerales; family CAIMTB01; genus CAIMTB01. Next base: position 4,238 of record CAZYJB010000251.1, read on the forward strand.
CCGGTCCCGCCAGGGTGCCTCCGTTGGAGACCAATTGCTGGGTGACCACGAGCGACCCGGCTCCCGCAACGCCGCCCTGCTCGAGTTCCAGGCGACCGAACACCTGCGGGACTTCGTTGCTCAGGGTCGAACCGGAGAGGCGCAAGCCTCCGGTGAAATCGAGGGGCGCCGCCGTGCGCGCAGGGACCGAGGTCAAGGTCAACAGCCCCACGCCGCGATTGGTCGAGCCCGCTGCGATCTCGAGCTGGCCGCCCCATATTTCGAGATCACCAGCCTCCACCTCCAACCGACCCTTCTGGATCAGTCTGAGGGCCTGAAGGGAGAAAGCCGGCACATCACGCAGCATCCAACTTCCCCGATTCTCCATCACATCGTTGAAACGGCCGCGAATCGTCGCGCGATGCTGCAGGATGCGTCCCCCCGCCTCATTGGTCAGCCGTCCGCCAGACAGGAACAGGGTCGCATTGGTGCCGAGGCGCAGCGTGCCGCGGTTCACGAGTGGAGCGGACACCGTGATGGTCTGCGCATTCGGCGAATCGGGTATCTCGAGGCTCGCGGAGGGCGACACCTGCACCAAACCGGAGCCTTCGAGCGATCCGGAGTTCATGACCAACGAACCCTCGAGCAACAGCGAGCCGGGACCACGAATCCGTCCAAACTGAGCCACCGACAATCGAGCCGATGGTCGCACGACACTGGCGCCATTCAGGTCGAGGACGCCGCCGTCCACCACCAGCCGAGGTGAGCCAGAGGTGCCGCCGAGCCTCAACGATTCCGCGACCTGGTTGCCTGTCACGCGGACCGCGTAGCTGCCTGCGAGATCGATCACGGCGTTGGTGCCGAGTCCTGGCAGGCCAGCGGTCCAATTGGTGGACACCGACCAGTCACCATCCACGGCGCGCGCCCAGCGCGTGAAGCGGTCGTTGGCCCGATCTTCGACCACCAGGGTCACGGTGAGGTTCGTGGTCACCAGCGCAAACACCCGTCGGGCCACCACTTGCAGCGTCAGTTCATAAGTGCCGGCATCGTCGAACGACGGGCGCATCACGAGTTGGCGGGACAGTTCGTTGGTTCCTGCGGTACCGAAGGTCACGAGCGAAGCAAAGGCCGGTCGGGGCGATTCAGGCGCAAAATCAAAGCTCAGGAGCGACAGCCCCGCCGCGCTGGCGGTCAGGAGGTTGGTGGTCGCCATCCCTTCGGGAACGGTGAGCGACATGGGCGAGAGCGCAATCGATTCACCCGCGATGCAGGGCGCCAAATCGTCGCGATCCGAAATGCCGTCATCGTCGGAATCACCGTCAAACGGACTCGGGCATCCGCCCGAACGCGATTCCGACCCATCCAACAGCCCATCGTGATCCGTGTCGGGATCGAACGGCTCCGTGCCGAGCCGGAACTCGCTGAGGTTGTCGAGCCGGTCACCATCGAAGTCAGCCGGGGCATCGGCATTCGAGAACGGGTCGAATCGAGCCACGCCACCGATCCACGAGTGATCCGCCTCCCAGCCATTGGGCAATCCATCGCGATCGTCATCGCCCTCCCTCGGCCTTACCTGGAGCTCGACCTCCGGCAGGACCAGGGGCTCCCTCCCGCCTCGAACCGATCGCGCCGAGACCCGCGCCACCGTGGCATTCGTCGGCACGGTCAGGAGGAAATGCGATCCGCCCGCGTGCACCTGCCACAGCAACCCCGGCACGCCGTTGAGGGCCATGGTCCACGGCCACGGCACCGATTCGTGCTGCACCCCACCGAGGACGGACAGTCCGGGAACGACGGGTTGCCCGTTGGTCAGCGTCAAGCCACCGACGCTCGCGACATCGAATTCGAATAACACGCCCGAGGCGGGCAGATCGGAGCGGTCGGCAAGCGTCACGGGGTTGCCGTCTGTTCCCACCCACCCGGGCAGGAGCTTCACTGCGAGGGGCTCGCCCGGCGTCAAGGCCGGCCCAAGGAAGGTCACTTCAGCGAACGAAGATCCGACGATCACGCGATGAGCAGGTGTCTCTCCGGACCGCGTGATGACCTGCAGGAGGCTAGTCGCGCTGCGGCGTGGGTCCAGTGCCCGATCGAAGGCCAGCACCACGGACGACCACACCGAAATG
>CAZYJB010000252.1:0-6339 GCA_964647675.1 uncultured Verrucomicrobiota bacterium
CCCGGAAGGGTATTGGGTGGGGGAGCTATTCGTCGATTCGACCCTGGTCTCGGACATGGTGATCTACCATCACTGGGACGGCTCGGTGGACCGCGGTTGGGAGCGCAAGGCGATCCATCATCTGTTCTCCAAACAGCTCCCCGACGGCGGCTGGAACATCTACCAGGGCGGTCCGTCCGAAGTGAACGCCACCGTCAAGGCCTACCTCGCCCTCAAGCTCGCCGGGGTCTGCCCCACCGACGCCCGGATGCTGCGCGCACGCGAGGTCGCCCTGCACCTCGGCGGGGTGCCGCGCATGAACACCTTCTCGAAGCTCTACCTCGCCCTGATCGGCCTGGTCGAGTGGCGGCACGTCCCTGCCATCCCATGCGAGATCCTGCTCATCGGAAAGTGGTTCCATGTCAATTTCTGGGACATGAGCAACTGGTCGCGCGCGATGATCGTTCCGCTCGCCATCATCAACCACTACCGCCCCACGCGACGCGTCGATGTCGTGCTCGACGAGCTGTATCCCAACGGGAAATGGGAACTCGATGAGACGCTGCGCCCGCGCTACTTCGACTTCAGCCTGCGCAACATGTTCCTCTGGCTGGACCGCCTGCACAAACTGGCCGAGTGGTTCCAGCGTCAAGGCCTCCACCCGTTCCGCCGGCGCGCCCTGAAGCGGTGCGAGGAGTGGATGCTCGAGCGGTTCGAGGGCAGCGACGGACTGGCCGCCATCTTCCCCGCCATGCTCAACGCGGTCGTCGCGCTCAAGGTGCTCGGCTACCCCAAGGACCATCCGCAGGTCGTCCGTGCCTGGCATGAGCTCAAGAAGCTCCAGCACGAAGAGGAGGACACGGTCCGCATCGAACCCTGCTTCTCGCCGGTCTGGGACAGCGCGATCGTCGCCATCTGCCTGCGTGAATCCGGTGTGCCGGCCGACCATCCCGCGCTGAAGAAGGCGTGCGAATGGATCATGGACCGCGAGATCCGATTCCGCGGCGACTGGTACCACAAGAATCCGGTCGACGTGGAACCCTCCGGCTGGGTCTTCGAGTACAACAACAAGTGGAACCCGGACGTCGACGACACCGCGATGGTGCTGCTCGCCCTGCGCCAGATTCCCACCGACGACCCGAAGCGCCGCGACGAGTGCTTCCGCCGCGGTTACCGCTGGATGCTCACCTTCCAGTGCAAGGACGGCGGCTGGGCCGCCTTCGACAAGGACTGTACCAAGAGCATCCTCGAGAAGGTCCCCTTCGCGGATCACAACGCCATGCTCGACCCGGAGTGCGTCGACATCACCGCGCGCATCCTCGAGGTGATGGGCCTCGAAGGCGTCGGTCTGCACGACCCGCAGGTCGAGCGCGCGCTCGAGTTCATCCGCAAGTCCCAGGAGCCCGACGGCTCCTTTTTCGGACGCTGGGGCGTCAACTACGTCTACGGCACCTGGCAGGTGCTGCGCGGGCTCAAGGCCCTCGGCTACAACATGCGTGAGACGTGGCTGCTGCGCGCGCGCGACTGGCTCGAGAGTGTGCAACACGCCGACGGCGGCTGGGGCGAGCGCTGCAACACCTACGACGATCCGGTCTTCAAGGGACAGGGCCCGAGCACCGCCTCGCAGACCGCTTGGGCCACCATGGGCCTGGCCGCCTTCGACGAGCCCGACCGGCCCAGCCTGCGCCGTGGCATCGAGTACCTCGTCGCCACCCAGAACGAGGACGGATCCTGGACCGAGGACGAAGTCACCGGAACCGGTTTCCCACGCGTCTTCTACCTGAAGTACGACATGTACCGGAATGCGTGGCCGCTCCTCGCCCTGGCGACCTACCGCCGCCTCCGCGACGGCGCCGCGAACGCGCGCCCCGCCGCCGAACGCAACGGACACGCGCATCGGACCAATGGCAAACACGTTGCCGCGCCGCTGAGTTCGGCGGTGTGAACTGCCATGCCCTCCGGGCTCGTCCTTGTCACCTTCGCGGTGCCGGAGGAGGCGCGCCCCTTCCGCCGCCTCGCTCCACCCCTCGCGCGTCTGCTGGTGACCGGCATGGGCCGCCACCGCGCGCGCCTCGCCCTTGACGAGGCCGTGCGGAACGTACGCCCCACCTGCGTGATCACCTGCGGATTCGCCGGCGGAATCAATCCCCGCTGGAAAGTCGGCGATCTACTCGCCGAGGCCGACCCGGACTTCCCCCTCGCCGCCCGACTGGCCGCAGTCGCCTCGCCGCCCGTGCCCGCGCGCATCCATTGCGCCGACCGCGTCGCCGCCCGCGCGACGGACAAGGCTGCGCTGTTCCAAGAGACCGGCGCCGACGCGGTGGAGATGGAATCCGGCGCAATCCGCGCCCGCTGCCGCGAACTGGACCTTCCCTCGGCCACGCTGCGCGTCATTTCCGATGCCGCGGACATGGATCTTCCTGTGGATTTCAATGCGCTCATGACCGCCGACCAGCGGCTCAGTGCCGCGAAGTTCGCATGGCACATCGTGTGCCATCCGACCGTCATTCCGGGACTGATGCGCTTGCAGAAGCATTGCGCCCACGCGGCGCACCGCCTCGCCGAGGCGCTGGACCTAATGCTCCGCGAGCCCGCCCACCTGCCGTAGGCGTTCGCCGCACAAAAGGCACACGGCCCAATTCTTTGAGACCATTCGAGCGCGAGCTACACGCTCGCGACTACGAGGAACGCCCTCGCCAGACGGAGCCGGCGAGCCACCGGGCGCGCTTCGCCAGACCAGCTTCTTTCCCGGATCCGCTTTCCACCCCATTCCCCCGGGGATTGAGGTTGCGGTCGCGAGGGACCGCGAAATACTCGCGCATCGTGATCGACCGAACGCCGGCATGAACGATTGGAACATTCAGAGCCGCGCCAGGGCGTGCCAGGCTTGCAGCCGCGCCTTCGCCGACAAGGAGACCTACCACACCGTGCTCTTCGAGGTGCGGTCGGGCTTCGACCGGCAGGATGTGTGCCCCAACTGCTGGGAGCAGCAGTACCGTCACGGCGCGACGGACAAGAAGGGCTTCATCTCCCATTGGCAGGGACAGTTCCTCCTGCCGCCCCCTCGGCCACCCGAGCCCATCCACCGCGATAACGCCGAGGCGCTGCTGCGCCGCCTCATCGAGCGGAATAATCCCGCCTGGCAGCCCGCGGCCTTCATCCTCGCCGTCATGCTCGAACGGAAGCGCGTGCTCAAGACCCGCGAGCAGATCCGACACGCCGGCGGCCGTACTCTCGTCTACGAACTCCCCGCCACCGGCGAGCTCTTCACGGTCCCTGACCCCGTCCTGCGCCTCGACCAACTCGAGCAGGTCCAGCGCGATGTCGCGCACCTTTTGGAACACGGCCTGCCCGTGGAAGGATCCCCGGTGGAGGAACCGTTCGCGCCGGAAATGACCGATCAACCTTCGCTCGCGCACCCCGCGGAATTGACGGACACCACCGCGCCGCCGACTTCGCTCGACGGCCCTCCGGCCTCCGCCGCCAGTGAACCCGCCGCCGCGGCGGCCGTGTGACGGGCCACCGCTCAAATCTTTTCCCCCTTCTCACTCCCCATGGAGCCGGCCGGATCCGCCCCGCACGAACCCCAGCGCCCCGCGGGAGGCGAGCTGCTGGGTTCGGTCGCCGCCGAACCCGTGGGCCCGCTCGAGACGATGCTCGGCTACCGGTTCCGGCGCCGTGACCTGCTCGAACTCGCGCTCACCCATCCGTCCGTCACCCACGACCTGGGAAACGGCACGCCCCACAACCAGCGCCTCGAATTCCTCGGCGACGCGGTCCTCCAACTCGTCATCACGTCGGAGCTTTACGAGAATTTCCCCGCCTTCGGCGAAGGCCCGCTCACCCAGGCGCGCGCCGAAATGGTCAATCGACGCACGCTCGCCCATCAGAGCGCGGTTCTGGGTATCGGACGCTTCCTTCGCATGAGCCGTTCCGAGGAGAGCACCGGCGGCCGCGACCGTGCCTCCGCCTTGGCCGACGCCTTCGAGGCGGTGATCGGCGCCATTTACCTGGACGGAGGACTCGAGCCGGCGCGGACTTTCATCCTGCGCCGGTTCCACGGCGCCTTTGGACAACTCGAGGCCCTGCCCAGCATCCACAATCCCAAGGGCGACCTGCAGGAACTGTTGCAGGCCGAGTCCGCCGAGGGCCCTTCCTACCACCTGCTCTCGATGAACGGCCCCGATCACGATCGCGTGTTCGAATGCGCCGTCATCTATCGCGGCGAAACCCTCGGCCACGGCGTCGGCAAGTCCAAGAAAGCCGCAGAATCCGAGGCTGCGCGCCTCGCCCTTATCCTCCTCCGCGCCCGCACGGCGGCCGTGCCGCTGGCCGGGCCGGATGCCCGGCCTGACGTTCCCTCCGAGAACGCGTAGAAAGCCGTCTGCGAGTCGGTGGGAACCTCCTTCCCCGCGTCCGCCGCCTCACCGCGGTCATCCGCCCTGCCGCCCTGCCGCCCTTCAAAGGGGGGACCCACCTGGGACTCGCCTTTTCCGCTCCCGACTCGCCAAGATTCGTTCATGCCTTGCCTCCCGGCGCGGACCCGCGTGTCCGCACTTCTCCTGGGTTTGTTCGGCCTGTTCGCGGTCTCCTGCCCCACCAACGCCTCCGAAGTCGTTGAGCGCGGACCACATCACACGATCTACCGCTCCTCGGATGCGACCGGTCGCCCCTTCACATGGACCCGGCTCGAATCCGGCCTCAACTACCGCGATCCAGTGACCCGGGAGTGGCTCGAATCGAGCCCGGTGATCGAGCCTACCGAAACGGGCGCTGCCGCCACGCGTGGCCAGCATCGCGCGATCTTCTCGTCCAACGTCAACGACCCGCGCGGGGCCATCGATCTCGAGATCGACCAGACCACGCGCCTGCGCAGCTCGGTGCTCGCCCTGCGCTACTACGACCCAGCGAGCGGCCGCGACGCTTTGCTGGCCCTCGTCCAGGAGGCGCGCGGCGAACTGCTGCCCCCCAACCAGGTCGTCTACCGCAACGCCTTCGACCGCCTGCGCGCCGATGTTGTCTACACCTACCGGCGACACGGGTTGGAGGCGGACGTCGTTCTGCGTGAGATGATTCCGCCGCCGAACACTTTCGGACTCCGCCCCGAGTCCACTCGCCTCGAGGTGCTCACCGAGTTCTTCGAGGCGCCGGAACCGGTGCGACGCCCGCGCATGCTCGGCACCGTGGCAGATCCCGAGTTCCGCGCGCTCATGGCCGAGCCCGACTGGATCGACGAGGAGCTCCACTTCGGCCCGCACCGCATCGGCGACGGGCGCGCCTTCGCGTGGTCGGCTCGGGAGTTGGCACGGGCTCGCCCGATGGACTTTGCTCCTGTTGGAAAGCGCTGGGTCCAGACCGCGGACCGCCGCCGCATCCTCATCGAGTCTGTCGAGTACGCCGCCCTGATCGACGATCTGCTCGCCTTGCCTGGGGACCCGCGACACCGCGAAGCACTGCGGGCCCAGCGAGCCGCTTGGGCAGGCCTCGACCTCCCGGCCATCCATTCCCGCGGACTCGAACGCGGCGTGCCTTCGCGTAGCCGCTCGGATCCCGACGGGCCTGACGCCAACTCACTGGCCGCGAGCATGCCGCGTCGCCCGCTCCCGGCCGGGGGCACGGAGGCGCCGGCGCCGGCGCCGCTGCCCATGCTCGTGCTCTGGGCCGGCCGGGAAGCGTCAACCCCGCCCCACCCTCAGCCCGGACTCGTCATCGACTGGGCCACGCAGGGTTCCACGCTCGATGACTTCACCTTCTCCGCCCATCACACCTATCACGTCACCGGTGAAACCTGGCTCGGCGGCACCACCACCTTCGAAGGCGGCACGGTGGTCAAGTACCGCGCGCTCTCGAATCAGGGCTACTCCAGCCTGCGCTTGACCGGTTCGACCGTCTTCGCCACTTCCTCCTACCGACCCGCGTTCTTCACCTCGGACCTCGACCAGAGCGTGGGCGAGTCTATCGCCGACGGGGAACTCGATCCGCAGTCCGACTACGCCTGGGGCGCCCTGGACTTCCGACATGACGCGGCGCCGGTCGAGGTGCGTCACCTGGTCATTCGTCATGCCTACCAGGGCTTGGTGTTTCAGAGGCTTTCCGCGCCGGTGACGCTGAGCCATCTCCAGCTCCGCCTCTGCCGCTTCCCCATCGTGGCGGTGGAATCGCCACGTATCTCCGTGCGGAACGCCCTCATCGACACCGTGCGCGCCGACGGCTCCGCGTTCCGGGGTGACGGCTCGACCCGGTTCGAAGGAACCCACCTCACCGTTTCCGACACCCCTTCCCTCATGGACCGCGCTGTCTTACACGCGACCAATTCCCTGTTCGTGCTGGGGGGCCCTGTGGTGTCCGTCGTGGGCAGCG
>CAZYJB010000253.1:0-3218 GCA_964647675.1 uncultured Verrucomicrobiota bacterium
GCTGTTCTCCAAGCAGATGGATCACATGGATTTCCCGCGTGTCGCGAAGCTCGACTACGGGATCCACGGGATTGAGTTGGTGAACCAGTTCTTCAAGGACAAGGCGCAGGACCGGAAGTATCTCGGGGCCTTCAAGCAGCGGGCCAACGACCTGAACGTGCGGTGCCTCCTGATCATGGTCGACGGCGAGGGCGCTCTGGGTGATCCGGACGCCAAAAAGCGCACGCAGGCGGTGGAGAACCACTACCGCTGGGTGGAGGCGGCGCAGTTCCTGGGCTGCCACTCGATCCGCGTGAACGCCGAGACGAATGGCGTGGGCAGCTACGAGGAGCAGCAGAAGCGGGCTGCCGACGGCCTCGCCCGCCTGTCGGAGTTCGGCGGCAAGCACGGGCTCAATGTGATCGTGGAGAACCATGGCCACTTGTCCTCGAACGGCGCGTGGCTGGCCGGGGTGATGCGCCTCGTGGGCCGCACGAACTGCGGCACACTGCCTGACTTCGGCAACTTCAACATTTCGCAGACCGAGACGTACGACCGGTACCGCGGTGTGCAGGAGATGATGCCCGATGCGAAAGCGGTCAGCGCGAAGTCCCATGACTTCGACGAACAGGGCAATGAGATCCACACTGATTACCGCCGCATGATGCGTATCGTGCTGGAGGCAGGCTACCGTGGCTGGGTGGGCATCGAGTACGAAGGCAACAAGCTCAGCGAGAGCGAGGGCATCCTCCACACGAAGTGGATCCTGGAGCAGATCCAGGCTGAGTTCGCCAAACAGTACAGCTGAGAGCCCGGGCCGTGACCACGGTTCCGGTGCTTCTCGCGGGCCCGACCGGTTCGGGCAAGTCCGCGGTGGCCCTGCGCCTCGCCCCGCTTGTGCGGGGCGAAATCGTTTCGGCCGATTCCATGCAGGTGTTCCGCGGCTTGGACGTGGGCACGGCCAAGCCCACCGCGACCGAGCGGGCGCGCGTGCCGCATCATCTCCTGGATGTCGCGTCACCGTCCGAGGCTTTCAGTGCCGCGCAATGGCTTCACCTCGCCACGGCGGCGGAGGCGGCGATTCGTTCCCGCGGTGCGCGCCCGATCTTTTGTGGCGGCACGGGGCTCTACTTCAGTGCGTGGTTGAACGGATTGGACGCGCCGGCGCCGGGGGATGCACAGATCCGGGCCGAGCTGGAAGCCACACCCCTCCCGGTGCTGCTCGAAGAGCTTCAACTCCGCGATCCTGAGCGCTTCGCCATCATCGACCGTGCGAATCCACGGCGGGTCGTTCGCGCGGTCGAGATCGTGCGGGTGACCGGCGCGCCCGTGCGTCGACGCCGGGTCGGCGCCGGCGAGACCGCACACCCACCGACCGGGCGCGGGAGTCTGATCGTGTTACGTCGCGATCCGATCGACCTGCGACGGCGTCTCGAGCAGCGGGTCGACGCCATGTTCGACGCAGGGTGGGTGGAGGAAGTGCGTGGGCTGCTGAAGGCGCCCGGGGGATTATCGCGCACGGCGGCCCAGGCGATCGGGTACCGGCAGGTGGCGGAGTTTCTGAACGGCACGCGCGATCTCGCCGCCACGGTGGCGGAAGTGAAGACGCGCACGTGGCAGTATGCGCGCCGGCAGGGGACCTGGTTCCGCAACCAGTTTGCGTGGGCACACTTCGTGGACGTGCGCGAGGGCGAGTCGGCAGAGGCTACCGCGGAGCGACTGAGAGTGTGGTTGGACGGCAGCGAGGGGCCGGGGTTCTGAACGGACACCGAGTCACGAGGCGGAACTCGTGACCCGCCATGAGAATAAGGTCGGCTCAGCCGAGCTGTCCGGCCTCGAGCCTGGCGAGGACTTCCGGGTCACGCACATCGACCCAGCGACCCTCGATCTCGAGCCCCGCGAGCCGGTGGCCGGCGCCGAGGTAGAGTGTGATGGCGTCGGTGAGTTCGTACTCGCCGCGCGGCGACTTCTGGAGCCGCGCGGTGCACTCATAGATCGCGGGACGGAAGAGGTAGATGCCGGCGTTGTAGTAGAGCGGTGCCCCGGCCTTGATCATTCCTGCGTCGCGCAGGTCCTGCACCTGTGCGGGCGACGGCTTCTCCACGACGCGGGTGAGGCAGAACTGGGCATCGAAGAAGTTCAAGCCGCCCTGCGTGACGTCCTGACCGACCGTGACCGTGATCACGCCGTCGAAACGGTCCTGGCGGAACCGGTCGATCATGCGGCGATAGGTGTCGGGCCGCACGAGGATGTCGCCGTAGGTGAGCAGGAAATCGTCGGCCCCCACGAAGGCCTTGGCGTACTCGGGCGCCCGGCCGGTGCCGTCCTGAACTTCCTGACGCGCGTAGACCACCCGGATGCCCCAGCGCGAACCATCGCCGAAATGCGATTCGATCACGTCCGCGCGCCATCCGGTGATGATGCAGACCTCGCGGATGCCGGCGTCGATGAGGCCGGTGATGATGTGCTCGAGGATGGGACGGCCCTGGACCTTGAGCATCGGTTTGGGGACCTCCTGGGTCAGCTCGCGCATGCGAGTGCCCTTGCCGGCGGCGAGGATGACGGCCTTCATCGGGAATTCATCGGCAGGTCGAGGCGGTTGCCCAAGGGATCCGGTCAGGCGCCGAACTTGGCGAACATGCCGGCATTGGCCTGCATGAGGCGGACGAGGTACTTGGCCTCGAAAACCCCGAGCGAGCCAAGATTCGCGCCCGTCTCGGTGAAGCGGTCGAGTTTGTCGCAGCCCGAGGCGGCGGAATGCAGCAGGACGGGCTGCGGGTGCCAGGAATGCGCCTTCAACGCGCAGGGCGTGGAGTGGTCGCCCGTGATGGCGATCACGTCGGGTTTCTTCGCCAGCAGGATGGGCAGGGCGGCGTCGAACTCCTCGATCGCCTTGACCTTGGCCGCGAAGTTGCCGTCCTCGCCCGCCTTGTCCGTGTACTTGAAGTGCACGAAGAAAAAGTCGTGATCGTCGTAGATCTCGACCGCGCGGCGGAACTGCTCGGCGATGTTCTGGGGGCCGTTGATGCAGGTCATGCCCACGAGCTGGGCCAGGCCCTTGTACATCGGATACACGGCGAGGGCGGCGGCGCGGAGGCCGTAACGCTCCTCGAAGGTCGGAATGTGCGGTTGGTGCGCGATGCCGCGCAGGAGGAAGCCGTTGGCCGGGCTCTGGTCCTTCAGCAGCGGCAGCGCGACCTTGTAGAAATCGGCGACCAGCTTGGCGGCCTTCTTCTGTT
>CAZYJB010000253.1:3228-6328 GCA_964647675.1 uncultured Verrucomicrobiota bacterium
GCGCGATGGGGAGGTTCTCGCGACCGGGATCGGTGTCGGTGAGCGGGCCTTCGAGACCGGCGCCGCGGAACACGATGACGAAGCGGTGTTCCTTGCCCGGGTGGATGATGACCTGCGTGGTGCCGATGCGTGTGATTTTGCGGCTGAGGATGGCGCAGAGCTTCTCGCAGGTCTCCGTCGGGATGCGGCCCGCGCGGCGGTCGGTGACCAGGCCGGCGGCGTTGAGCGTGCAAAAGTTGCCGCGCACGGCGACGTCGCCGCCCTGGAGTGCGAGACCGAGTCCGAGCGCTTCGATGACGCCGCGGCCGACCTCGAACTGGAGCGGGTCATAACCGAACAGCGCGAGGTGACCCGGACCGCTGCCGGGTGTGATGCCGGGCGCGACGGGGATCATGCGACCCTGTGCCGAGTCCTTGGAGAGCGCGTCGAGATTGGGGGTGCGCGCCGCCTCGAGGGGCGTGAGATAGCCTTGGTCGCGAGTGGCAATGTCGCCGAGGCCGTCCATGACGAGCAGGGCGAGTTTGCCGCCGGTTTTGACCTGGAGCTTGGTGTATGCCTGATCCTGAAGGTTCAACGTGTCGGATTTCACTGTAGCCATGTCGGATTCTCCGGGAAGGGACCGGCCTGGATCGGGGATGGGGGCCCGGCCGGCCCGGGTGCGGAGGCTGTTGGAGCCGCGGCGCCGCGTCAACGGTTTGGTGGGGTCCCGCCTCTCAAAACCGCGCCATGCGCGTGAGCACCTGGACGCGTTCACGAACCTGCGCGGCAGTGACCTTGTCGGTGCGGGAAAGGCCGAAGCCTTCGCAGCAGAACGAGGCGACCACCGAACCATGGATCATGGCGGCGCGCAGGTTGCGTTCGATGCCGCCTTTCGCGCGGGCGAGATAGCCAATCAGACCGCCGACAAAGGAGTCCCCGGCACCGGTTGGATCGACCACCTTCGCCAGCGGGAACGCCGGGCAGAGGAAGAGCCCGTCCGGCCCGCTGTGGATCGAGCCGTGCGAGCCGAGCTTCACGATGACGTGGCGTGGTCCCATGCGGTGCAGCGCGCGCAGGCAGTTCAACACGCCCTCCTCGCCGGTCAGGACGTGCGCCTCGCTGTCGTTGAGCACGAAGGCGTCGACGCGCTTGAGCAGGCGCTTGAGCGAGGGCAGCGCAATGTTGATCCAGAGGTCCATCGTGTCGGCGATGACGAACTTCGGCTGGCGCACCTGATCGAGCACGTGGTGCTGCAGGTCGGGCCCGATGTTGGCGAGCAGCACGTAGGGCGTGTCACGCAGCGTATCGGGAAGGTCGGGTGTGAAATTGGCAAAGACGCCGAGCTCGGTGGCGAGCGTGCGACGGTTGTTCATGTTGGCCTCGTATTCGCCGGACCAATGGAACGTGGTGCCCTCGCGCACCTGGAGTCCGCCGAGATTGATCCCGTGGCGCTGATAAAGGGAAAGGTACTTCTTCGGGAAGTCCGTGCCCACGATGCCAACGAGGTGGACCGGTGCGAAGAGACTCGCGGCGACCGCGGCGTGGCTGGCCGAACCGCCGAGCAGGCGCGGGTTCTCGGCTTTGGGGGTTTTGATGGAGTCGAGGGCGGTGGAACCGACGATCAGGACTTGGCTCATGATGGGATCTGAGGGGTTGTCGAAAGGGTTGAGAGATGGCGCCGCGCCTCAGGCGGACAGCGCGCGGGCGAGGATCTGCTGGGCTTCGGCGACGAGGGTGGCGAGATGCGTCTCTCCGGCGAAGCTCTCGGCGTAGAGTTTGTAGAGGTTCTCGGTGCCGGATGGCCGCGCCGCGAACCAGCCTCGCGCGGTCTCCACTTTGATGCCGCCAAACGCGGCCTGGTTGCCAGGTGCGTGAGTGAGTTTCCCCGTGACCGGGTCGCCGGCCAGGGTGGTGGCGGTGACGGACTCCGGGGTGAACTTCTTGAACGCGATTTTCTGTTGCGCCGTGACCGGCGCGTCGATGCGGGTGTAGGCCGGATCGCCGAAGCGCGCGGTGAGCGCGCGGTAGTGCTGCGCGGGATCCTGGCCGGTGACCGCGGTGATCTCCGCCGCGAGCAGCCCGAGCAGGAGTCCGTCCTTGTCGGTGCTCCAGGCCGTGCCGTCCATGCGCTGGAAACTGGCGCCGGCGCTCTCTTCCCCGCCGAACACGAGCGAGCCGTCATGCAGGCCCGGCGCAAACCACTTGAAGCCGACGGGCGTTTCCAGCAGCGGACGCTTCAGGTCGGCCACGACAAAGTTGATGAGGCGCGAACTGACCACCGTCTTGCCGATACGCGCCTGGGGGGACCAACGCGGCCGGTGTCCAAGCAGATACTGGATCGCGACGGCGAGGAAGTGGTTGGGGTTCATCAGCCCCGCCGGCGTCACAATGCCGTGGCGATCGGCGTCGGGGTCATTGCCGAACGCGACCTGGAAGCGGTCCTTCATGGCGATGAGCCCCGCCATGGCGTGCGGGCTCGAGCAGTCCATGCGGATCTTGCCGTCATGATCGAGGGTCATGAAGGCGAAGCGCGGATCGATGCGGTCGTTGACCACCGTGAGGTCGAGTCCGAACCGCTCGGCGATGGGTGCCCAGAAGCCGGCGGATGCGCCGCCGAGCGGATCGACGCCGATGCGCACGCGCGCTTCACGGATGGCCTGCATGTTCAGCACCGAGGGCAGGTCCGTGACGTAAGGGGTGATGAAATCGAACGTGCGCGTGGTGGCGGCGCCGAGCGCGCGTGCATGGGGGATCCGACGCACTTCGCGGTTGCCCGCGCGCAGCAGCGCATTCGCGCGATCCTGGATGGAGGTCGTGACATCGGTGTCCGCGGGGCCACCGGAAGGGGGGTTGTATTTGAAGCCACCGTCGGAGGGCGGGTTGTGCGACGGCGTGATGATGATGCCGTCGGCCAGTCCGCCGGTGCGTCCGCGATTGTGGGCGAGGATCGCGTGTGAGACGGCGGGCGTCGGCGTGAATCCACCGCCGGCTTGCAGCGCGACCGTGACGTCGTTGGCGGCGAGCACTTCCAGGGCCGTGCGCTGCGCGAGCGCCGAGAGGCCGTGGGTATCCATGCCCATGAAGACGGGGCCCGAGTAGCCCTGCCCCCTGCGGTACTCAC
>CAZYJB010000254.1:0-6327 GCA_964647675.1 uncultured Verrucomicrobiota bacterium
GTGGCCGTGTCCCGCGTCTGATCGTCCTGGCGTCCGATGGGTCGACCGTCTGGGCGCGCGACCTGCCTGGCGGGGCGCCGGAGTATGATGCCCCGGTCATCGGCGACCTGGACGGCGATGGGCGCCCGGAAATCGTGGTGGATACCGGGAGCGCCGGGGAGATCCGCGTGTTCCGTTCCGATGGCAGCGAATGGGGTGCTCCCTGGCCAGTCCGCCCCGGTGGATCGCATTTCGGCAAGCTGATCGCGGATCTCGACGGCGATGGCCGAGGGGAGATCGTGGCGCTGTCGAATCCGCCGGCGGACCTGGTGGGCAATCCGGAACGCAAGCTGGTCGTGCTGGATTTCCAAGGCGCAGTGAAGGCGCGGTGGACGCTTGGTGCGTGCACCGTGGTCACCAACGCGCCCGAGCTGATGGCGACGGTGATCCAATTGGACGACGATCCCCAACTCGAACTCGTCGCGCTCGACGGTTGCCATGCGTTGAGCGCGTTCGACCTCGAGACGCCGGACCGTGCTGTGTGGACCTCGTCGAGCGAGTCTCAGTTCCAGGCGTCACCGGTGGTTGGTGACCTCGATGGCGATGGACGGGAAGAGATCGTCCTGTCGGGCGTGAGCCGCGAGCGCGGTCTGGCCGGCGGCATCCACCTCTAGTCGCGGGAGGGAGTGCGCCGGCCGGGCTGGCCGGTGCTCGCGGGTGAATCCTTCCAGGGTTCCCCGGCGCTCGGTGACCTCGATGGAGATGGCGTCCTGGACATCGTCGTCGCCGGTTGGGAATCGCAGATGGTGCATGTGCTCAGCGGGTCGGGATTTGAGCTCGAAGGATGGCCTACACCAGCGCAAGCACTCGCAGGGACGCGTTCGATGCCGACGCTGGGGGACGTGGATGGTGACGGGTTCGTCGATGTGGTCCTCGCGTCGCCAGGATTCTGGCTCACCATCGTGCTTTCGGGCGAGGTGGCGCGCGCGGGAGGAATCCGCGCCTGGCGGGCGGACGGCGTGCCCATCGATTTTCAACCGGACACTCCGGCGGATGGCCTCGTCATGGAGTCCGCGGCGGGGGCGAGTTGGCACCGGTATCCGTCCGCCGCGCTCGTCGATCTGGATGGCGATGGACGGTTGGACATCGTGGCGGCGACGGTGCAGGACCGTGCCTACTCGCCGACGGCGCCCCTGGTCTCCGCGAAGCAACGATCCAGTCTCTATGCCTGGGAACTGCCCGTGGTGGTTGGGACGAATACCCTCGAGTGGGCCATGGCCCAGGGGGGTCCGGCCCGGACCGGCCGGTACTACCGCCCCCCGCCGCCGAACCAGGCGCCCCAGATCCGGTTCATCCCGAACCAGACCATCGCCACGGGCGGAACATTCCGCAGCATTCCCCTTGATCGGTACGTGGACGACCCCGATCACGCGGCCGCGCGGATGGCGTGGACGATCGACGGGGCGCAGTCGCTGTGGGTGGAGATGGATGCGGCGCGAGCGGTGACCGTGACCATGCCTTCGCCGGAATGGTCGGGAACGGAGACATTGCGGTTCACGGTGCGCGATCCCGCCGGGGCCACCGCCACCACGTCGGTCGTGTTCAGCGCGCGGGTTGGATACCAACCGCCGGTGGCGGCGCCCGACCTCGGCATCGCTGCC
Organism: uncultured Verrucomicrobiota bacterium; assembly: GCA_964647675.1. Taxonomy (GTDB): domain Bacteria; phylum Verrucomicrobiota; class Verrucomicrobiia; order Limisphaerales; family CAIMTB01; genus CAIMTB01. The sequence goes on from CAZYJB010000254.1 coordinate 1,641, forward strand.
GAGGACACCGAGGGAGTCTTCGCCGTGGTGGACAACGACCGATCGCCCACCGGACGGTCCCTGCGCGTGGCGGGGGTCAGTCGTCCGGCGCATGGCCGGGCGCGTTTGTTGGCCACAGGACAGATCGCCTACGAGCCCGAGCCGGATTTCTTCGGCGCGGACCTCGTCGAGTATGTGATCATCGACGACGACGGAGGCTCGGCGGTGGGCGAACTGCGCCTCGAGGTTGCCGCGGTGAACGACGCACCGAGACCGGCTCCGGACCGCTTGATTCTCGACGAGGACACTGAGGGCGACCTGGACCTCGGATCGAATGACGAGGAAGTGGACGGCGATGAGTTGGTGCTGGTCTCCATCACAGCGCCGGAGCACGGCACGCTCGAACCGGCGGGTCCCCTGCGTTTCAGATTCAAGCCGGCGCCGGATTTCTCGGGTACGGACGCTTTTTCGTACCTCGTGCGCGATCCCGCGGGCCTCATGGCGACCGGCCAGGTCGCCGTGCTGGTGAAGCCGGTGAACGATGCGCCAGTGAGCCGGTCCCAGACCGTGCCGTTCAACCGAAACCGGGGTGGCGATGTCTTCTACGAGACCACGGACGTCGATGGTGACAAGCTGAGCTACACCGTGCTGGACGGACCGCAACACGGCGTCCTGCTGGCCTATCCATCGTTTGCGTATTTCGATCCCGCGCGCGGGTTCGTCGGCACCGACCGCTTCACCTACTCGGTCTCCGATGGCCTGACCACCGTGGGGCCCACCGAGGTGACGATGGTGGTCGAGGCGCGCAACAACCCGCCGACTGTCGATCCTGTGTCGACCGTGACGGCTGAGGACCAGCCCCTCACGATTGGGCTGACTGTGGGCGACGCCGATGCCGATCCGGTCGTGGTGCGCGTGACGAGTCCGCCCGACCACGGCGTTCTCCAGTTGGAGGGCACGAATGCGGTCTATCAGCCGGAACCCGGTTTCGTGGGAACCGATGCCTTCGAGGTTGCCGGAGCGGATGCCGAGGACGAAGGCAAGCCGGCCGAGGTGGTGGTGCGGGTGACGGACGTGAACACCCCGCCGCGTGCCGTCTCGGAAGTACGCACCGTGGCGCGCAACCAACCGACGGGGATCGTCCTGCGGGCTGTCGACGACGAGAACAACCCGCTTCTGTTCCAAGTGATGGATCGACCTTCGATCGGCCAGATCGAAGGCACGGCGCCGTCGTTGACCTATCTGCCACCGGCGGGATTCCGAGGCCTGGACCGTCTGACCTTCACCGCCCGCGATCGGTTCAGCACCAGTGAGGTGGCCACGGTGCATCTTTTGGTCCGTGACCCCAATACGCCGCCCCACGTCACGAACCAAACCTTTGCCGTGCTGAGCCCTTCCGGTGGCAGACTGCGCCTTTCCGCCGCGGATGCTGATGGTCACGGACTCCGACTCGCCTTGATGAAGGGTCCGAAGTCCGGGCGAATCTTCGGCCTGGGAACGAGTCTGGAATACCGGCCGGATCCCGGTTTTCAGGGGCGCGACGAGTTCACCTATAAAGTCTGGGATGGCATCACCTACAGCGCGGAGGCGCGGGTCACGGTGGTGGTGCGCAGCCGCGAGGCGCTGGCGCCGCGATGGGGTCCCGTGCGCGTTACCGCGTCGGGTCTGCAACTGGAGGGCTACGCGGAAGCCGGTCTATCCCTCCAGATCGAGGTCAGCACCGACCTGAAAACGTGGGAGTTGCTGGGCGTCACTCCCAATCCAGGCGGGGTATTTCAGTGGCTGGACGCGGGTTGGAACGGGCGCACCGGGGCGGTCTATCGCGCCGTCCTGCCCGTCGATTTGGGCGGAAATCCCGCCATTTTCGTGCCCTAAGAAGCGGAAATGTCGAAAAATCAGGGGTTTCCGTGAGTTTTCCCTTGCGCGAGGCGCGGTCGGCTCCGTAGAACGCGGTCGGAGTTTTCATCGTTCCCGAACCTAAAACCACAACATCTATGGCTAAACCTCTCACGAAATCACAATTGGCAGCGTCTCTGGCCGACAAGGCGGGTTTGACGAAGAAGCAGGCGTCCGAGGTCCTCGCGATCCTCACGGAGCTTTCCTACAAGCACGCCAAGGACACTTTCACCCTCCCCGGCATCGGCAAGCTCGTCCTCGTGAACCGCAAGGCGCGTCTGGGTCGCAATCCGAAGACTGGCGAGACCATCAAAATCCCGGCCAAGAAAGTCGTGAAGTTCCGCGTCGCCAAGGCGGCCAAGGACGCGATCCTCGGCTCGAAGTAACCGGCCTTCCGGAACCTTCCTCAAGGGCATCCTGTTTCCAGGATGCCCTTTTTCTTTTCCCCGGGACGGACCTTGGCGAACGTCGCGCGGCATGGGTGCAAATCGTGAGCAACCGGGGCCGGAGCGCCCGCGTATCGCGGTGGTGGGCTGCGGGGCGCTGGGCAGTTACTACGGTGCCTGTCTGACCCGGGCGGGGCAGAACGTGACATTTCTCCTGCGCTCGGATTACGAGGCCGTCCGATCCCATGGCGTGCGAATCGAGAATGAGCAGGGCGCGCTGCGCTTCGTGGCGCGTCCACGCGCGGTGCGGTCGGCCCGCGAGGCGGGCGAGATGGACCTCGTGGTGATCGGACTCAAGACCACAGCCAACGCGGCGTTCGTCGACTCCGTGTTGCCCATGGTGGGGTCGGCGACGGGGGTGCTGACGCTTCAGAACGGCTTGGGCAATGAAGAGGCGCTGGCGGCACTGGTGGGCCGCGAACGTGTGTTGGGCGGGTTGTGTTTCGTTTGCCTCAACCGCCTTGCGCCGGGAGTGATCCAGCACATCGCGCACGGAAGAATTGTGATGGGAGAGTTTTCGGGTGCGGCCGGAGCCCGGGTGCGTTCCGTCGCCTCCTGGTTCGAGTCAGCGGGTGTGCCGTGCACCGTCACGGACAGCCTCGAGCGCGCGCATTGGGAGAAGCTGGTCTGGAACATTCCCTTCAACGGACTGGGCGTGGCGTCCGCGGCGGGTTTGGAGGCCCTCGAAACCGGGCGCGTGCCTGCGCGCGAGGTGCTCGGGCCGTGCCTGACCACGGATCGACTGCTGGCGGATCCGCGTTGGACGGACTGGGTGCGCGGCCTGATGCACGAGACGATCGACGCGGCGCGCGCGCTGGGACATGAGATCCCGGACGCGGCGGCCGAGGAGCAGATCCGACGCACGTTGGAGATGGGGGCCTACCGCGCGTCGACGCTCATCGATTTCGAGCGCCGGCTGCCCTTGGAACTGGACAGCCTGTTCGGCGAGCCGTTGCGACGTGCGCGCGCGGCCGGAGTGCGCACGCCGCGGTTGGAGGCGCTGCACCAAGTGCTGGTACAGCTCGATCCCGCGCGTCAGTAGGTGGAGCTCGGGCCCGTGGCGCGCTGGATCAATTCGATCTCGTAGCCCTCCGGCGCATCGACGAAGGCGAATCCGCTGCCGTCGGGCTTCATGTGGGGACCGTCGGAATAGGCGAGGCCGAGCGCGGCGAGGTGCCGCGCGAAGGCGTCGAGGCTCTCGACCTGAAAGGCAAGGTGGGTGAGGTCGGTCTGGACTTGAACCGGGCCACTGGCCGGGAAAGAGCACAGTTCGATCGTCTCTTCACTCTCGGGAGCCTTGAGGAACGCCAGCTCGGAACCGCGCGGTGATTTGTGCCGTCGGACCTCCTCCAGGCCGAGGACATCGCGGTAGAATCGGACCGAGCGTTCCAGGTCGTCCACGCGGTAGCGGGTGTGCAGCAGCTTGAACGCGAGTCGCATGGCGGGAGGTTAGCGGCACGGGCACAGCTTGCCAAAGGGAAGCCGCCCCTTTTATATCCGCTGCGTGTCGCCACAGCAGACACTTCGCTCCTCGGCCAGCATGTCGGGAGTCGGACTCCACGGGGGTGGCCGGGTCGAATTGACCTTCTCCCCAGCGGCGGCCGACACCGGCATCCGTTTTCGTCGGGTCGATCTCGAGGGCAAACCTGAGATTGAGGCCCGGGTGGAGCATGTCGGCGACACCACGCGTTCGACCACGCTCAGCCGCGGGAATGCACGCGTGCATACGGTCGAGCATATCCTCGCCGCGCTGACCGGATGCGGCGTCGACAACGCGATCGTCGAGCTCGACGCCAGTGAGGCGCCCATCGGGGACGGCAGCTCACTCCCGTACGTGCGCATGATTCAGCAGGCGGGGCTGCTGCCACAGGCGGAGCCGCGCCAGCCGTACCGCATCACCGAGCCGATCGAACTCGTGGCGGGCGAAACCACCATGGTGGCGCTTCCGCACGACCGTCTGAAGATCACCTGCACCCACGCCGACCGCGCGGGGCGCTATACCCAGGTGTATTCGGTGGAGCTCACCCCGGAGTCCTGGGAGAGCGAGTTGGCGCCGGCGCGCACCTTCTGTTTCTTCGAGGAGATCGAGGCCCTGGTGAAGAATGGGCTGATCAAGGGGGGCAGTCTCGAGAACGCGGTCGTCATCCGCGACGATGCGGTGCTGACGACCGAGCCGCTGCGGTTCGAGGACGAATTCGTGCGGCACAAGATCCTCGATATCATCGGGGACCTGTCGCTGGTCGGGCGTCCGCTGCAGGGTCACATCGTGGCGGTGCGTCCGAGTCACGGTGTGAACTGCGAGTTGGCGCGTCGCATCACGGAACAGATGCGGCGTCCGGATGCTGCGATGCAGGCGTTTCTGCCGC
>CAZYJB010000255.1:0-6080 GCA_964647675.1 uncultured Verrucomicrobiota bacterium
AGTGTTTGGCCTTGAGAGGTGTCCAATCTGCGTTTCCCGTGGTGCTCGGCGTGACGGAGCATTGCCCCGGCCAGCGGTCGGCGAACGCTCGGGCACGCTGGAGTCGGGATTGCGGAGTGAACTTGCGCATCATTCCGTTTGGTGAGTTCCTTCGACGACGCTGGACTCCAAGGAGTTTCGGATGTCGCTCCCGAGGATGAACCAGGTCGGGCCGAGCAAGGCCGCACCAACGCAGAATCGACTCCCATGAACTCCCTGCCCAACTGCTGCCCGGTCGCGGCCCGTTCCCGCGCTTTCACGCTGATCGAGCTCCTCGTGGTCATCGCCATCATCGCCATCCTGGCGTCGATGCTCCTCCCGGCTCTCGCCAAGGCCAAGGCCACTGCCCAGAGGGCCGCCTGCGCCAACAACACCCGTCAGCTCGGCCTTGCCAACGCCCTCTATATCGACGATTTCCAGGACAAGTTCCCCACGCATGTCGACGGTCCGGTCTTTTCCTACAACGCGTGGGCGGGAAAGCGCGGGACCGAGTACCAATCCGACTTCCGATTTATCAACAGCTACGTCGCGGTCGTCGGTAAAGTGCGCACCAACGACAATGAAGGTGTCTTCCGCGTCTTCCGCTGCCCCAGCGATAAAGGTGCCACGCCGGGGCGATGGTCCGGGACGCGCAAGCCCACGCTCTTCGACACCTTCGGCTGCTCGTACTTCTACAACGCCGGCGGCAATTCCAATGGCGAGCGAGGTCTGCACGGGAAGAAGGAGAACCAGGTGCGTTCGCCCAGCATGACCGTGCTGGCCAACTGCTTTCCGTTCTCCTGCTGGGGCTGGAAGGATGAGGCCCCCGGCGCCGTGGGAAGACCCTTTCAGTTCGCCTACTGGCACAAACCGGGCGCCCTCGGCTGGGGCAACGCGGTCTTTGTCGACGGACATGTGTCCTTCCTTCAGGCCACCGCCAATCGTCCCGATCACCAGAACGGAGCCAGTTACACGTTCCTCTTCGACGGACCGAAAGATCAATGAGAGCCCCTCGGCTCCACCAACGCTCGGTCCGGTTCTAGGGACATTCGGCCACGAAGGGAATCCTGGATCGGGTAGGGGAGTGGCCGAGATGGCATTCGCGGAGACGATCGACCGTGAGATCGGGCGTAACCGGTTTCCCACTCCATGGAGCTGCTTCCAAGGCTGGCTCTCGGGTGTTCGCCGTGACACCGCGGCGGTCAGTCTGTGCAAACAGCACGCCTGCAACGAAAAGGAGATACCACTGGAAGGTAGGAGTTGGGCCGCGCGCTGTGAGTGGCGCTGTCGAGCCGCCAGTCGTACGGGAACACGAATAGGCTGGGTTTGATGGTCCAGGATTGGGAGAGGAGATGCCCGCCAGCCAGCCGGCTGGGGTGCTGGTCCAGATCCCGACTGGGTCACCTGGTGAGAGACGTGGTCGACCTTGTCTCCCTCATTGAAATGCCCGGACTTGGCAAGACTGCCGTCGGGATCGCGAAGCAGCACCCAAGGATTGACTCCGATTGTGCCTATCATGGCACCTCGAATGAATCTCCCGTCACCCTATTCAAGATCGATGCCCCAGGAATCGACATCAGCCCGCTCCAGGCGCCGCTCGTGTCTCGCGCCGCTGGGGAGGGAATGCTCACCAAGGCCGTGAACTCTTCGCGGCACTGATCCCTCCGTGTCTGACCATCTGACAAGTCTGCTGCCAGCCGCATTGAACTCGTCGGCGGAGGGCGGGTGACCGGCTAGGTCAACCGGGCTGACGGGGCGGGTGCCGGGCCGGGCGCGGCCGGACCGGACCTTGCGTGAGAGGTCGAAAGTTCACTAGGGTACGGGGAAGGTCCATCAGATGCCGGAGATTGATCCACGCATCCATGCTCTTCGAGCGGGCGATCCCCTGGCTTGGAGCGCATCATTCGCCGAGATATGGCGGGTCGCTCTGGCTGCCGTCCATGGCCGGTGTCGGAGGCTATCGGAGTCCGACTGCGAAGATGCGGCTGCGGATGCGCTCGGGGATGTGGCGGAGCAGGTCTGGGCGGTGCGGACGTGGGCGGAACTGATCCGATTCGTTGCCGCGATCGCGCGGTGTCGGGCAGTATCTCTCGTGCGGTGGAAGGCCACGCGGCGCCGCAGCAGCGGATTGCCCGACGAGCCCTTGGATGCAGATGGCAGTCTGACAGATGGTGAAGTACCGAAGTTGCTGGCCGGCCAGGTCGTGGACCGGGAGCTCGGATTGGGTGATCTGCGCCGCCTGCTGGACATGGTTCTGTCGACCCTGGATGCCGAGACCCGGTGCTTCCTGTTGGAGTATGCGGCGGAGGGTCGGACGTTGCGGGAGATTGGTGCGCGGTACGGCGTTCCGCATGGCACCGTTTGTTCACGGGTTTTCCGCGCCTTGCACGGGCTGCGCGCCCTGCTGTCGCGGGTGCACTCGGAGTTCGCGGCGGAAGACTTGCGGGATGTGAGCGGGTTGGCCGCCAAATGGCGGCATCCGGTCGATGGAGTGTCCCGATATTTCCGCGAGCAACTGGCCGCGGGGGTTCGGTTCGGGCTGTCCCGATGGAACGGAAGGCTTGCGGTCCCGCGAGTTCTGCGCGCGGCGATGCTCCGCGAACTGAATGGAGTCGTGGCCGGGCAGTGTTTCTGGAATGAGGCGAGGTTCGAGGGCATCGCGTTACGCACGGAAACGCGTGAACTGATCGGGTCTGCCTCCTCGGGGGATCGGCTGGCGCTCCTGAATAAGTTGCTGCTGGAGGACGCCTATCCGGACGTGCTGGCGAGGCATCCGCTGGACGAGTTGAGGTGGAGTCTGCCGTAAGCCCGACTGAAAAGTGAGAGGGGTCCGGCAGCGGAGGAAATATTGCGTGCGGCTGCAATAGAATTGCGTCCGTTCGCGATTGAAGGATGGAGCCCCCTGACAGTCGTCGTGCCTGAAGTCCGTCCGGAGCGGCGTGTCCTGAGGTTCCTCCACCCTATGCGACGCCAACGAGTCCGCCCGCCTGCGATGCGGCCAATCGCTCCCGACTGTTTGACGGCATCGTCCTGGGGCGCGTCCTCCAGCCGGCGGGTTGCCCTTGGAATCTTCGCCGCCGCTTCGGCGGTTGTCGCCGCGGGCTGTGCCGCCGTAAAGATCCCGGAGTATTCGAGTCAGAGCGCACCCTCCCCCAACTCGCAGTCATCCGAGCATCGGGGCGTGCGGATGACGGTTGATCCGTTCTTGGACGAGCAGCGTTCGCGCGAGTTCTTCAAGGTCCATGCCGTCAGACAAGGTTTGATCATCCTCCATCTGCGGCTGGAGAATCGGGGAGACCGCGACACCTTGCTGGTCCAGAAGAGCGCCTTCAGGCTCACGACCGGTGCGGGCACGGATAAGGCAGCAAGTGGCGGCGTCGTGCACTCCAGTGGAGCAGCGGATGCCATCGCGCTGAGCGGGGCGGCGTTGCTCTCGCTGCCTCTTCTGTTCATCGGCGGCAAGATGGCGGCGGACGCCGACGCGATCCGGCAGAACTTCGTCTTGAAGGAACTCTCCAACCGGACTCTTGCCCCTGGTCAGTCGATGGACGGCTTTGTCTATTATCAGCTTCCCAAGTCTGAACTTCGGTCCGGCAGGCTCCTGTTTCGGGTGAAGATCCCCACCACTGAAGATCGTGAAGCCTTGGTCGCCGAATTCCCTCTCGCCTATGAACCCTGATCCCGTCCGTCTCACGCGCTCCCTTCGCGTTTCCTGGTGTTTGGTGCTTGCCGTCCTGTCGATGTCCGCATGCACGCATACCCAGAAGCCGGTCATCACCGTGAAAGCTCTTCCCCCGGCCCAGGCGTCCGCCGGCAGTCGGCCAATGTTTCTCGTTATGGACGATGCCTTTCGGCAATACACCTTCGAGTTCGGGAAGATGGGTGACACATGGAAGTATCCCCTTGGTGAGGCGTTGGTAGATTACGCGAGGAATGTGACCCAGCACGTCTTTCCCGGAGTCACCGAGGCCACCGCCGCGCCCGCGGATGGTGGATGGGTCCTTCAACCTGCGGTGGGCAAAATGGATCATGCAAGCGGACTGCTGGCCTGGCAGGATCGGACGCTGGTGCTGCGGGTGGAGTGGGCCCTCCGAAACGCGGGAGATTCGCGGACACTCTGGTTGTCCACGGTCGAAGGAAAGGCGTCGCATGCGGCGGGAAATCTTTTCACGGGGAAGGGCAATGAACGGAAGCTTTTCCAGATGCTGTTCGACGACCTGACGGAGGCCACGGTGCGCGAGCTGCGATTGGCCCTGCCCGCCAGTGCGGCGGGAAACTGACCGGATGATCCGGTTGCGCCGCGCGAAGCCTGGCCCTCCGAAACCGATGAGCAGCGTTCCTGACCTCGACCAGATCCGGCGTAAACCAGGTATTCCGCCGCGCTGGTTCCACTGGGTTGCGATGCTGCTGGCTCTGGGGAGCCTCGCCGCGCGCGCGGTGGACGGCACCTTCTCGGTCACCGAGGAATGGTCCGTCCGCTTGGAGTACAGCAACTGGGGTGACGGCTACACGGGTACGCGGACCCTTTCCGGCCGGCAGACAGGGGTCATCACTGTGACCGGTTCTGGGTATCGGTGTCTCGATCAGACGGGCCTGCCCGGGAGCGTGCTGAACGAGTACAATGCGCGGACGTTGAGCGGAGACGGGGTGAGGGGCTATCTGATCACCGGGGACTATGTCATGCCGCACCTGGTGGCCGACGCGGAACTCTACGGGATCGTCTATCTGGGAGCGTTTGTCGTGAAAGTGCCGTTGGTCGATGGGGAGATACCCTCGTTCGGACGGCCGGAAGACTACCGCGGCACGGGCGCCACCCTCTGCAACATCCGTGGCTCTGGCAACATGATCGGCAGCAGCCTGAAGGTTTACGTCACGTCGACGGTCTGCTTTGGCTTGCAGCCGAGAAGGCCGGAGGTGGTCTCGCAGCCGAAGGATCAGAAGGTCGTCGCGGGAGCGGATGCCAGGTTCGACGCGGGGGTGACCGGAATTCCGGAGCCCGCCCTCCAGTGGCAATTCCGGACACGGGCCGGGGCCGCCTGGGTGGCCTTGGTCGAATCGAGCACTTATGTCGGTGTCAGCAGCGCCTCCCTCGCGGTCCGTGCGACAGCTCTGACCATGAACGGAAACCAGTTCCGCCTGACGGCGGTGAACTCCCAGGGAAGGGTCGAGAGCGCCGCCGCCACCCTCACCGTCGAGGCGCCGCCGCCGGTCTGGGTGGAGTCCTGGGAGAAGGCGGCCGCACGTCGCTATGTCGTGACGGATGCCACATACGACACGATCCATGGCGACGGTGCGAGCTGGATGGTCGTCGACTCGGCGGACACCTGCGGGCCGGGCGAGCATCCCAATGTCGCGGAGGTCATCTCCGCGGGATCCGGGAAGGGGTTGCGGATCACGGTGACGGAGAATCCGTGTGTCAGCGACCTGTCCGTCCAAAGTGCGACCACCGTCGATCTTCCGATCCTGACCAACACGATGCTGTCCATCTCCCAGTCGGGCAGTCTGTCGGCGCCTGGATGGAATGGTGCTTTTCCCACCCTTTTTCCGCCTCCTGGCGACCATATCCACCTGCTGCTGGCCGATCAGAACGGCAACCAGTTGGTTTACCTTTTCCAGCGCGCACCCGACTACCGGGCGCACACGACCTCGCTGCCGGCCGAGTTCCCGGATGGTCACCTGGGCACGGCCGGTTATCACGAGGTGTTGCTGGGGCCGGACACTCCCGGGGGAGCGGTGTACGTGCGGAACTTGTACGACGATTTCCGGAGAGCGCCTGGATTCAATGCGAACGGAGCCCGGGTGCGCGTGATTGAGTTCGCCGTCACGGGTGTGGGAAGTGCCGTCGTCGATGAGTTAAAGATCGGGACGGGTCTGCCCCTGCCGCCGGTCATCCTGACCCATCCGGCATCCGTGGCGGTAACGTCGGGCCGCGATGCCACTCTGGGAGTCACCGCCAGCGGAGCCGCGCCACTGATATATCGGTGGCAGGGGCGGACCGCCGCCTCCGCGCCCTGGCTGGACTTGGTCGAGAGCGCGACCTATTCCGGTGTGGTGGGCGGGAC
>CAZYJB010000255.1:6090-6314 GCA_964647675.1 uncultured Verrucomicrobiota bacterium
CTGATGATCCGCGCGGTTCCGCTCGAACTCGATGGGTTTCAGTACCGTTGCGTGATCAGCAATTCGATTGGACGCGTGGAGAGCGATGCCGCTGATCTATCAGTGGCACCCCCGCCGATGGCGCCGGTATTCGACCTTCAGCCGTCGGACCTTCGCGTCACGGCGGGTGACCCGGCGGGCTTCGTGGTCGGTGCGCGCGGCGTTCCGGAACCTGATATGTCCTG
>CAZYJB010000256.1:0-6306 GCA_964647675.1 uncultured Verrucomicrobiota bacterium
AGCATCGAGGAGCCCTTGGCCGGCATACCGGAACGCGCGGCCCACGTCGCCGAGACGCCGTTCCGCAACATCGGTCGCCTCGCGAAGAAGGGAGAGGCGCTCCGACGTCGTTTCGGCGCAGAGCACCTCGATCTCCAGCACGGTGAGGAGCGCAGCGTCGGATCACCCTGAGCTGGCCCGTGGCCGGCACGCTCATGGTCGAGCCCACCGAATCCGAACCCAAGGCCGAGCTCGACCGCTTCTGCGACGCCATGATCGCCATCCATGCCGAGATCCTGGCGGTGGAGAACGGCGTGGTGGACGCAAAGAACAACCTGCTCAAGAACGCGCCCCACACCGCCGACCAGGTCGTCGCCGACGCTTGGAACCGCCCCTACTCGCGAGAAGAAGCCGCGTTTCCGCTGCCGTCGTTGCGCGAGTTCAAGTTCTGGCCCGCGGCGGCGCGGGTGGACAACGTGTTCGGCGACCGCAACCTCGTCTGCTCCTGCGCGGGCATGGACGAGTACACGACCACCCCGACCTGATCCTGATCTGGATCCGTCCGCATGCTGAACCAGATCTGGCTGGCCCTGCTGCTCATCGGGGTGACTGTCGCCGCGGTCACCGGCCAGACCCGCGCCGCGGTGGAAGCCGCGCTCAAGGCGTCGGAAACGGCGGTCACGCTGTCCCTCGGCCTGGTCGGTGTGATGTCGCTCTGGCTCGGCATCATGCGCCTCGCAGATCGTTCAGGACTCGTCCAGATCCTTGCGCGCGCGCTGCGTCCGATCCTCGCGCGCCTGTTCCCCGACGTGCCCGCCGAGCACCCGGCCATGGCCTCAATGATGCTCAACATCGCGGCCAACATGCTCGGGCTCACCAACGCGGCCACGCCGTTCGGACTCCGCGCCATGCGCGATCTCGAGCGCCTCAACCGGCATCCGGGCACGGCCTCGAACGCCATGTGCACCTTCCTGGCCGTCAACACCGGCTCGGTTCAGCTCATCCCCGCCTCCGCGATCGCCATCCTCGCCACCTCGGGCTCGGTGAATCCCACCGCCATCGTCGGATCCACGCTCGTCGCCACAGCGTTCACGTCGACCATCGCGCTGGTCACCTGCAAGATGCTCGAGCGCCTGCCACGCTTCCGTTTGCCGGCGGTTCCCCGCGCGACGTCGACCTCCGCCGCCGCGAGCCTTGAAGCGTCCTGGAAGGAGGAACCCGCCACGGAGGCCCCCGCGGCCCCGCCTCCGCCGCTGCGCCCCGCGGGTCGCTTCGCTCTCACGCTTCTGCTGGCGGGCACCGTCGCACTCATCGTCACCACGGCTTTCCCCGACCTCGTCGGCCGCACCCTCGAGCCCGCGCAGGCGGCGCGTCCCGGCTGGGTGCGGGTGCTCGACGCGGTCTCGCTTGCCGCCATCCCGTTCCTACTCGCCTTCTTCCCGCTCTACGCCGCGCTGCGACGGGTGCCCGTGTACGAAGAGTTCGTCGAGGGCGCGAAGGAGGGTTTCCAGGTCGCCGTGCGCATCATTCCTTTTCTCGTGGGCATGCTGGTGGCGATCGGACTCCTGCGCGGCTCGGGTGCCATCGAAGCCGCCAGCAACCTGCTGCGCGCGCCGCTCGCCGCGGTGGGGTTCCCGGTCGAACTGCTGCCCATCTCACTCATCCGCCCGCTGAGCGGCAGCGCGTCGCTCGCCGCCTTCTCGGACATCGTGACCACGCACGGCGCGGACAGTCTGCTGGCGCGCATGGCGGGCACGCTGTTCGGCAGCACCGAGACGACCTTCTATGTCATCGCGGTCTATTTCGGATCCGTGGCCGTGAAGCGCGTGCGCCACGCGGTCTGGGCCGGCCTCACCGCGGATCTTGCCGGTGTCATCGCCGCCGTGGCGGTGTGCCGCTGGATGTTCGGGTGAACGGAGCGAACTCCGTCGTCGTCGCCGTCAGGCGGCGCGGATCCCCCGAGCCGGCGGCAGTGGGTTCTCCCTTCGGGCCTTCAGCCCGAACCGCCGGACGGAGCCGGTGCGCCACCAGCCTGGCTTGGCGATTCCGGTCCGCTTCCCGGATCCCTCCCTTCGGTCACCCTCGCCACTCGCCTCTCACCCCTTCCCCCCGGGTGGACCGTGAGCTTCGTCTCACGACTCGGGGTCCCTTCGGGACGCCGACTGCGTCCTCCCCTTCACCAACGCGTGCTCTGTTGAATCAAATTCAGAGCCGCCTTCGCCTTCGCATCGCCCTGCGCCGCCCGGTTTGCCAGGTCGGACTGCATGGCCGCCATCTGATCCTGAACCGCGGTGAGCTGGTCGCCCGAAAGCCCCCGGGCACGACGCAGGTTCTGCAGCATCATGATCGCCTCCGACAAATCGTCTTTCCTCATGGCCGCCGCCGCCCGCGTCGCCAACTCCTTCACCGGAATCGGCTGATCCGCACCGCCGCCGATCACCACCGTGTCCGTGGTGCTCTCTTCCGCCGCTGGCTGGGCGGGAGCGTCCTGGAAAACGGCATCCAGCGCCGCCGGATCCACCTTGCCAGCCTCCGCCCCGTCGCCACACCCACACAGGATCCCGGCCGCCGCCATCACCCAAAGATAGGATTGTCGCTTCATCGCACGCCTTTTGATCGGAGGTGAACTCGACCGACGCCCGCCTACGGGCCGTCACCCCGCTTGCTGCCGGGGACGTTCCAAAGCCGGCCGGGATACTTGGTCGCCTCCCGGTTGAAATCGCGGATCTTGATGTACTCCACGTGACCATCGACCACGCCGACCGTGGTACCCACATTGTGAATGCGCGTAATGCCTTCCCCGGGCGAACTCGAACCATCGTTGAAGTCGCCTGGGTTGCGTTCGTCGGCCTGCCACATGATGATGTCGTTCGGATTGAACTGGTTGATGCGGAAGGTTTGACGACGAATCTGAAAGGCCGTGAGCGATCCGCTCAGGATATAGCTGCTGTACTTCTGTCCGCGGGCCCTGAACTGCGTCGTGTTCGTCCGATCCAGCGGGCAACGGAACAACTTCGCCGTCGAAAGATACGGCCAGAACACGCCGGTCTGCATGTTCGTCTCCGGCTTGGTGTAGGGCGGCAAGCAGAGCCAGCCCGCCCAGGCCTGGAAGTCCCAGTTGTTGTGCGGCAGCCACTCCTCGTTGTCCGTCGTATAGAGGTGGTTGGCCAACATCAGCTGTTTCTGATTGTTGGTGCATAGCGTGCGCTGCCCCTTCTCCTTCGCCTTCGCCAGGGCCGGCAGAAGCATGCTCGCCAGAATCGCGATGATCGCGATCACCACCAGGAGTTCGATCAACGTGAAGGCAGCCGTCGGGCGCCACCCCGACCCTTCAGGGAATGACTTGGATTGCGTGGATTGCATTGGATTCGGGGAGAACCGGCCGATTCTTAACACCCCGAACTTGCACGTCCAGCATCGCATTCGAAAGTCACCGGGGGCGCGCGGCACTTCCCTCCGCGCTGGGACTGACCGACCCCGGCAGAAGCGCCGGCCATTCAGTGGAGCGGACCGTGCGAAACCGATTCGCGCATTGGAGCCACCGGCGGGCAGCTTCGCGCTCCTATACTCCGCGTCACATGAACGCAACGAGGAGGCTTGCGTCGATCAGCATCCGTCCTCCGCCAGGGCATCTCGGATCGAATCAGGGTTGATTCCTTCGCCGCCCTTGGAGCAGCCCACGTCGCCACCGACCCTCATCGCTTTAAATCGGTGGTGCCGCATGGCGGACATCGCGCCCGTCACCGCGTGGCGTTACCGGCGTCGCGGCTGGCTGAAGACGCTCAACATCTGCGGTCGAATCTATGTGACCGTCACGGCCCTCGCGGAGTTCTTGCGCCGCGCCGAAGCCGGCGAGTTCGCCGTTGCGCCTGCCATCGGACGCCGACACAAACCTCTTCGGCCCTCAAAATGCCCTCACGGCGATCCAACCTCGTAGGAACGAATCCGCGCCCAAGCCGCGCCCCTCCGTCGTTGGAGGTTTTCATCGGAGGACAGATGCGTCCTCCAAAACTCCGGGGCGACGCGATGAGGACCTCATTCCCATCCCGCACCTCGCCCGCCCCTGCCGGCGGACCCATTTCCCCGTAGCCGTGGCCATGAGGCCGCGCTCGATCGCCTTCCCGGTTTCACCAAATAAACACCTCCATCACGCATTTGCCGTCGGTGGCCCGCTGGTTCCACCCGGCGGGTCGGTTCCCTGGACACACCTCACCCGTCAGCCCGTGCCTGCACGGAGAACAGGCTCCCTATCCGGGTCCATCAAGCTGAACCGTTCAGACTCCCGCGTTCAGCCCATCCCTCCTGAGGCGATGCATGGCACCGCATTCATCAGCACCACGCAACACGCTCCATCACGGCGTTCGCACCCGGTAGAATTGCCCTCCAACCGGCGCGCGCACGTCCACAAACTGAAAGGTCGTGCTGGTCGGGATATTCGTCGCGAGCGCACTCCAACCACCCAGTTCGCCCGCACCCTCAAGCACGTGGCGCACCCCCGCCGTGCCGCTCACGTTCAACCGCACCAAGGACGACTCGATTCCGATGGACGTAATGGTCGGCGCGGACGTCGGGCTGGATTCCTGGAAGAGGACCCGCGCAATGCGACCGGCATCCACGCCGTGGATCTCGGTGAACTGACCGCCGAGCAACAACCGCCCGTCCGATTGGAGCGCCACCACCTGCACCTGTTGGTTGGCGCCGGACATGGCTTGGAACGAGTCATCCAGGGTTCCGTCGCCGAGGAATCGCGCGAATCGCCCCACGTCGCGTCCCCCCGCCCTTGTGAAGTCTCCGCCTGCGGCAAAAGATCCATCGCCGGCAATGGCCAAGGCCCATACCGTACCGTTGAACTCCGGTGCGAATGAGGCATCGCGCTGTCCATCCCGATTCAACCGCACCACGCCCAGCGCCGTGGTTCCGTCGTAGGCGCCAAAGCCCCCCCCGACGAGATAGCCCCCACGGTGCGGCAGAAACTCTCGCACGGTACTGTTCGGCCCCGCCCCCACGTCGAAGGCGGTATCCAACAACCCTGCCGGAGTCAGGCGCGCCAACCGCGACCGCGGCTGACCGCCCACCCGCTGAAACTCACCACCGACCAGAACGCTTCCATCGGTGTCCAGGGAGAGGCTGTAAACCGGGCCGTCGACGGAGGTCGTGAAATCCCGGTCGAGCGATCCATCCGAAAAAACGCGCGCCAGATAGCCACGCGTCTCACCACTGAACTGGGTGAAGGCGCCACCAACCAGAAATCCACCGCCCGGAAGGGGCAGAATCTCATCGATCCACGAGTTCGGTCCCACGCCCGGGTCGAAGCCAGGGTCCACGGCTCCATTCTCCAGGAGCCTGACCACGCGGTTCCTGGGTAGGCCGTTCACCGTGGAGAAATCCCCCACCAGAACGATTCGTCCATCGTCCTGGACATGCACTCCCATGACCTGACTGTTGCTGTAGAACGGAACCAAAAAGGTGGGATCCGGAGTCCCGTCCGCGGTCAATCGCGCCACGCCATTCCGTGCCGCGCCGCCCAGGAGTGAAAAATTCCCGGCCACCACGATCCGGCCGTCAGGGAGCGGAACAAGATTGTTCACCAAATCGTTGGCCGTCGCCTTGAAGCTTCCATCGACTCCCCCGGGACCAGCACCGCTATCGTCATCGAGGACCACCACCACGGCGGTGCGCAGGCCGCCCAGTTCTGCGCCTCCTCCGGCATTCTCTAACGACAGCAGTATCGTCTCGTCGGACTCGGGTTGCGTATCGGCCCGCAAGGGGATGGAAAACGTTTTCGTCGTGTCGCCCGCGCCGAACACCAGAGTGCCGCTCCTGGGCTCATAGTCGCCCGCATTGGCACTGCCATTGCGGGTCGAGTAATCGACGGTCACCACTTCGGACGACGTCCCCAATCGCCGCACTTGGATGGTGATGCTGGTCTGACCTTCATCCACCGCAATCCGGCCGGACGCGAACTCGATGACGCCTCCTGAGGCGGTGCTGAGGCCCTGCAAACGCACCAGTCGGGGTTGGGCCAATCCGTTCCATTCTAGGAAACTACCCCCCACCACCACGTTGCCATCCGGCTGAAGTTCCACGGCCCACACCGCGGCGTCCGCGCCACTTCCGATCTGGAAGGAAGGATCCAGGGCTCCATCAGGCAGAATCCTCGCCAGTCGCGGGGATGACACTCCTTGGACGGTCGTGAACTCTCCGCCAATCACGGCGCGCCCGTCGGCTTGCAGCGCGACCGCATAGACCACCGAATTCAGACCCACTTCATGGGTCGGATCGGGCAGGCCGCTACGCTCCAAGCGCGCCAGAAATCGCTTCGGAACC